>CAZJUJ010000014.1:0-46645 GCA_964549135.1 uncultured Oscillospiraceae bacterium
AATAGATGTTAATTATTTGCATTGATAATCAATGTTTTGGGGGGGGGGTGGGGGTCTCACTCCTTTTTCCCCCCCCGCCCCCCCCCCCGCAAATAATTCCCCGTTTCTCCCCCGTTTCTCCCCCGTTATTTCAGCTGATCGGGGTTCAGGCATTGCAGATCCTCGGGGATGAAGAGGCCGTCCCTGCGGATCAATTCGCCGTCGAAATAGATTTCGCCGCCGCCGAATTCAGGGGTCTGAATGCAGACGAGATCCCAATGGATGGCGCTCTTATTGCCGTTCGGGCATTCGTCATAGCAATTGCCGGGCGTGAAATGGAAGGAACCGGCGATTTTCTCATCAAAGAGCGTATCCAGCATTGCTTTCGTAATGAAGGGATTAACGCCAATGGCGAATTCGCCCACATAGCGCGCGCCGGGATCGGTATCAAAGACGGCCTTGAGCGCCTCGGGCGCGCTGCCATCCTGATCGATAATTTTGCCATCCTTGAAGGTGAGCTTCACATGCTCATGCCGCACGCCCTGATACAGGGAGGGGGCGGTATAGGTCAGCACGCCGTTTACGGATTCGCGAACCGGCGCGGAAAAGACCTCGCCATCCGGGATATTCAGCTCGCCTGCGCATTTGATGGCGGGCATGCCCTTGATGGAGAAGGTAAGATCGGTGCCCGGGCCCACGATATGCACCTGATCGGTGCTTTCCATGCGCTTGACCAGGGCATCCATGGCCCGGCTCATCTTTTCATAATCCATGGTGCAGACATCGAAATAGAAATCCTCAAAAGCCTCGGTACTCATATTGGCCTGCTGCGCCATGGCGGGCAGGGGATAGCGCAGCACCACCCATTTGGTTTCGGGCACGCGGATCTGGGAATGCACCTTTTCGGAATAGGCAAGGCCGTAGAGCCCCTTCTTTTCCCCGGGCACATCGCTCTGCTCAAAGGCATTTTCGCCGCCGCGCACGCCGATATAGGCCTGGCAATCCTTCATGCGCAGGGAATCATATTTGGCCATCAGATCGAGCTGCTCCCGGCTGCAATGCATCAGCATCGCCCGCTGCACCTTGGGCTGATTGATCTGCACCAGGGGAATGCCCCCGGCGACATAGGTCTCCTCAATCAGGGCGCAGACGAAATCCTCCGGAATGCCGGTGGCCTCAATCAGCACCCGCTCGCCCTTCTGCAGACGGCAGGAATAATTCACCAGATTATGGGCCAGTTTGATCATACGGGGATCCTTCATTTTTTCTACCTCCAGATTTTATTGACATGTTCAGGGATCGCAATTCATGCTTTCCGCCGCAGACGCGCAGCGATGGGCCGCTCAAACAGATAGGTGATCAGCGCCGCCAGCACAAGCGCCCCGATAAAGCAGCAGATGGTATAATTCGCCTGCCAGGTATATTCCCCCGCCGTCCAGGGCGAGGACGAGATGCTTGGCGGAAAGCCCCAGGCCTTCAGCTGCACGGCAAGAAGCTGATGATAGATATAGAATTGAAAGGAAATCGAGGAAAGAAAGCGCATCACCGGATTGCCCAGTAAAAAGCGCAGGCAGGGCAGCGCGCAGGCCGCGCAGACCATGGCGCACCCCAGGGTGACCGACAGGGAAAAGCGGCGCTCCATCTGGCCCAGACGGATACGATCATAGCCGTTTTCCGCCGCCTGGCCCCGGGCAATGGCCAGCAATTGGCATACGCAGAGGATAAACACCACCGTAAAAAGCAGCTTGATCCGGTTATCCCATTTTCCGCTGCCCAGCCGCTTTCTCAGCGCCGTATACACCCCCGCCGCCGCAAAGCCATTGGCGTATACATCCAGAAAAGCAGGCAGCTGATTAAAATACATGCTGGTATCCCCCCGGGATGCGGCAAAGGCGCGGAAGGCAAAGGCAATGCCCGCCATACCCAGCCAGGTAAGCCCCGGGCGGCGGCGGAAAAAGCGGGCCAGCAGCGGGAAAATCAGATAAAACTGCATCTCTACCCCCAGCGTCCAGAGCGCGCCGTTCAGGGGCGTCTGATAATAGCTGGCGGGAAAGAGGGTATGGGTAAAGGTAAGATGGGCCAGAAGATCCTGAATACCGGCCAGAAGAGAGGGATATTTTCCCTGCGCCAGGGCCAGGATAAAGGACGGCAGAATGCAGAGCAGATAGGAGGGCAGAATGCGGATCAGCCGCCGCTTATAAAAGGGCCAGAGCGCAATTTTCTGATTGCCCTGGGCATAGGGCAGATAGAGCAGAAAACCCGAAAGCAGCAGCATCCCATCCACCCAGAGATAGCCCGAGCGCAGGAGAAAATCCAGGCTGACCCGCTCGCTGCCGATGGTCAGCGTGGGGGAAAGCCAGCTCTGCTGCCAGATATGATACCAGCCCACCAGCAGCACGCAGAGCGCCCGGATGCCATCCAGCGCATCGATCCGCCCGGCCTCCGGGGCCTGCTGATAGGATTGGAAATGCGTGGTCAGTGCGTTTTTCATAATCCGCCTTTTCTTCCGTTATTCTTCCTGCACCCGCGTCATCCGGTAATAGACGCCCTGCTTTTCATGGCGCAGCGTCAGGGCGTTCCGGCTGCTGGAAACGATATTGTAAACATAGCTCAGTTCATCCGGCCTGTCGCCGATTTCCAGGGCATAGAGGCTGGCGTAATAATAGGAATCCCGGCCGTCAATGGTGCAGGTGCCATCCTCCCTGAATTCCATGATCACGCCCTTGCTGCTTTCCCATTTGCCCATCATCCGATACACCGTCCGATCCAGGCGCTTTTCCGTCACATCCTGATAATCGGGAATCAAACGGTAATATTTCAGCGCCTCAAAGGGCTGCTTATCGGCATAGAGTTCATTGGCATACTGATAGCAGGCCTCTTCAAACAGCGCGGGAATATCCGAATACTTGACGGAGAGATAATCCCGGGAAAGGGGCATCAGGGCCTCCACCACCGCCTGATAATTCTTTTCCTCCATGGCGCGCAGGGCGATATCATGGGCCTCGGCATAATACTGATCGGCGCAGCTTTCGGAAAGCGCGGCGGCATCCAGATAATCCCCTGCCTTGGCATAGAGCGCCGAGGCCGAGGCAAGATCGCCCGCCGCCTGGGCATCCGCAGCCGCCTGATAGGCGCACTGCTGCATCTTTTCCGCCGCATCGCTGTACTGATAAATATCCTCAAAGAGCGCGGCGGCCTCGGAAAGATTGCCCAGATCCATCTGCTGCACGGCGACGGCGTATTTGCAATCCAGATACTGCTCATAGGCATCGGAATATTCGCCCAGCACCTCCAGAATGGTCATGGCGCCGGGATAATCCTCCTGGGTTTTCAGCTGCAGCGCCAATTGATACCGGGCCTCACTCAGATACTCATCCGCCTTCAGATAACCGGAAAGCTCGGACAGGCGCTCAATCGCCGCCTCATATTCCCCGTTTTCCAGCAGCGAAATGGCATAGCCGTACCGGGCGGCCTTCATTTCATCCTGGCTGTCCCGATAATCGCCCAGCGGCTCCAGGATCGCCATGGCGGCCTCATAATTGCGCGCATTCATCATTTCAACGGCCTGGGCGTAGAGAATCTGATTCACATAATCATCGGCGTCCTTATAGCCCGGAATGCTCTGGAACATGCCAAGGGCCTCCCCCGCAAGGCCGCTTTCCATTTTCGCCACAGCCGGGCGATAGATGCATTCCTGCCGGGCCTCCTGGGCCTTATTGAGATCGGGCAGCTGATCGAAATAGGCGATGGCCCCTTCATAGGCCTCCTCTTCCATCAGCGCCACGCCCTGCTGATAGATGCATTCCATCAGCAGCGCCCGGGAATCCTGATAGCCCTGGATTTTTTCCAGCATTTCGGCGGCCCGGGCATAATCGCCGCTCTCCATGGCCTCCACCGCCGGGGCGTAGAGACAGCCGGTGGCCCGGCGATAGGCATCGGAATAATCCCCCGCCAGGAGGAAATATTCCGCCGCGGTATCATAATCCTGATTATTATAATAGGTATCCCCCGCCGCATAATAGGCGGCCTGCAATTGCATGGCGCTGTCCCGATAATCGGAAAGCTGCTGATAATAACCGATGGCCAGCAGCGCATCCCCCTGGGCAAGGGCCAGGGCGGCGGGCTGATAGAGGCATTCCTGGGCGTTGACGGCGGAATTCTGGTAATCCGAAAGCGCCAGGAATTTTTCCCGGGCGGCGGCAAAATCATTTTCCGCCATCAGCTGCTGGGCCCATTCATATTCGGCCTGCTTGCGCTTCATCCGCGCATCGCCATAGGAGGGCACCTGCTCATAGAGCGCAATGGCCTGGGCCCATTGATCGGTAGCCAGCAGCTTTTCTGCATAGACATAGCGGGCCTCCTGGGCGCGGCTTGCGCTGTCCTTATAATCCCCCAGGGCGTCAAAGCCGTTCCAGGCCGCCCGAAGGGAGGTATAGGTGCCGCCGGTCAGGGCGGAAAGGGCGGCGCGATAATCGCATTCCAGGGCCATATCTGCGCTGTCCCGATAATCGGAAAGGGAAAGAAACTGCTCCCGGGCGGAATCATACTGGCCGTTTTCCAGGGCCCGGGTCGCCTGATAATAATGATAGTAGGGAATGCCATGGAAATAAACGCCGTAGGCGATGCCGAGCAAAAGCGCGGCGGAAATGGAGACGGTCAGGATGATCCGCCGGCGGCGGCGGCGCTTTTTCTGCTGCGCCTCCTTTTCCTTGGCAATGCGGCGGGCCTCCTCCCGCTGGCGGCGCTGCTGCTCCTCCAGAATGCTCTGCCTTTCAAAAAGCACCTTTTCAATGGCTGCTTCATTGAGCTTGGTGAAAATCTCATGCTTGTCCCGGCGGCAGCGGCGGCATTCCTCCTCCCGGGCGGCATTGGGCCTGCCGCAGACGCAGACCCATACGCTGCCCTGATCGCTGGGATACGAGGCCGCATCCCGCCCGGCTAATTCCTGCATTACCTGCAATTGCGGCCCCTTGAGCAGCGGCGTTGGCTTAAACTGCGCCGGGGCCGCCGCGCCCCGCCGCCATACCGTGTTATCCTCAAACCATACCTTTTCAATCAGCACCTCCAGATCCTGGGCCCGAACGCCCTCTTCCTCCTCCACAGACATCTCAAATACATGACGGGAGGGAGCCTCCAGCCCCTGAAGCCGCTCTACATGACGAACGTATTGCTCGCCCTCTTCATCAAAGCATAAAACGCAAATCTGAATGCTGCTGACCGCTTTATCGGAAAGATTGTATACCTGCATGGTCAGAACGGGATCATCGGCCACGGGCATTTTGCAATGCCATAATTCTACCGGGCAGGTCAGATCAATTCTCATGACATAAGCCTCCATCACGGGCTGTTTCTGAATAGATACACGAATACTAAATAATTATAAACGAAAATATACCGACTGTCAAATATAGGTGAAAAGAACGGGGAAAAACGGGGAATATTATGCGGGAGGAGGCTTTTGAATCAAAAGCCCCCTCCCGCGCCCCCTCCGAAAACCGGCTCCGGATGTTTCATGGAGGGTTCCTGCCAGATTGAATGCCAGATCGGCAAAAAAGAAAAGCAATAGAAAAAACACAGCAATGCTTCCACATATGATGGTGCATTGCCGTGTTCTTTTTTACAACCATTTCCATTTTGCTTCACTGGCATTCAACTTGGTTTTTTCTTTTTGTTCCATCCAGAGCCGGTTTTCGGGAGGGTGCGGGAGGGTGCTTTTGACGCAAAAGCATCCTCCCGCAATATTTCCCCCCGTTCCCCGTTTCCCGTTCCTCCGGCCCTGCGGGTCAGCGGAGCAGCATATTCATGCTCTGCAGCTTGTTACCCACAAAGGTCATATGCCAGATCACGGTCTTACCGTCCTCCAGGTCGAGGGTATAGGTAAGGGTCACGGTTTGATCGCCATAGGCAAGCACGCCGTAGGGCGCGTTCTGGCCATCGCCGTAGAGGGCCACGCCGTTTTCCAGGCTGCCGCCCTCGCCATGGCGGAAGCGATACATCACATCCTCCAGCCGGTCATCCACGCGCACGCCCCGGGGGCCCTCGATTCCATCGCCGTTCACGGTCAGGGAATCCACCCGCAGGAACTGCTTGTTTTCATCATAGACGAACAGGATGGAAATATCCTCCCATTGCTTAACGCGCAGATATTCGCAGGTGGAATCCTGGGTCCACTGATCCACCTGGGCGCTGCCCAGGGCCTCGGCAGCCGCTTCCGCCGTCAGATCGAGAAAATCCATACCGGCAAAGGAAAGATCCTCCCGGGAGAAAATGGCCAGTTCGGAGCCGATTTCGCTCTTGGGATAGGCGAAGTATTCCTGCATTTCCTGCATTTCCGCCACTTCGTCAATCTGAATCTGGGCCTCGGCCTCCTCCGTCAGTTCCTCCATGCCGAATACCTCAATGGCAGAAACCGCATCCGCCTCCACCAGATACTTAACGCCGCAGACGATCACGCCGTCCGCCCGCCAGGCATAGACGCAATGGGTCACCTCGGTCACCCGCTGCCCATCCCGCAGCACCCAGCCCGCGGTTATTTCCGGCTTGGAGCCGGAAACATACAGCGCGGCATCATAATAGGTGCCAAAGAGATGGGGGTTATCATTGGGATAGACGGAGAGCAGGGAAGAGAGACTATCCCCGATCCTGATTCCCCGGGGGCAGGGCTGCTCCGCATTCAGCACGGCGGAAAGCACCAGGGTGGCATCGCCCAGCGCCTCATCGGAGATTTTCAGCACGCCGCCTGGAAAGGCAACGCTGGCGGGGCCCTCCTGGGCGGGCAGCACCTGCGTTTCGGCAGCTTCCCGGGCATCTTTGCCCAGCCCGGCCAGATAGATCTGCAGTTCCTCATAGGTCAGTTTCGCCGCTTCCTCCACCATGGTTTCCCCCAGGGCGGCGCTCATCACCAGCGCAAGCAGCATAAGACAAGCCAACAGTTTCTTCATGTTCTTCATTTCTCCTATTCAGAAAGATGCGAAACGCCATCCGGCGTAACCAGCGCATAGATCAGCCGCGCCCGGGGCACGGGCCCCGCCTCAAAGGCAAGAGCGGCGCGAATCCGCTTTTCCGCCTCCAGGGCGGATTTTTCATCCCGGGCATGCAGCATGCAGAGGGTATCCCCGGGGCGGACGGCATCCCCGATCCTCTTTTCCATCACAAAGCCCACGGCGGGATCAATGGTATCCTCCTTGCGAACCCGGCCCGCCCCCATCCGCTGGGCGGCAAGGCCCAGTTCGGTGCCGTTGACCCGGGCAAGATACCCGCTTTCTTCCGCTATAATGGGGCGAATCAGCGGGGCGGCAGGCAGAAGGGATACATCCCGGCAGACCCGGGCATCCCCGCCCTGCACGGCGATCATTTCCTCCAGCTTGCAAAGCCCCTTTCCGCTTTCCAGGGCGGCGCGCAGCATTTTTTCGCCCTGGGCCGCAGTTTCCGCAAGACCGGATACCAGCAGCATCTGCGCCCCCAGGAAAAGAGAAACCTCAAGCAGCGGCCCCTCTGTTCTGCCGCTCAGCACATCGATGGCCTCCTTGACCTCCAGGGCGTTTCCCACATGGGAGCCCAGGGGCTCCTCCATCCCGGAAACCACGGCCACGATCCTCCGCCCGGCATGGGCGCCGATCTCTACCATGGCCCGGGCCAGATCAATGGAGCCCTCCAGCGTATTCATCAGCGCGCCGGAGCCGGTCTTTACATCCAGAACGATGCCCCTGGCCCCGCCGGCAAATTTCTTGGAAAGAATGCTGGAGGCAATCAGCGGCACGGAATCCACCGTGGCCGTTACATCCCGAAGGGCGTAGAGCCGCTTATCCGCCGGGGCCAGCGCGGCGCTCTGCCCCACCACGGCGCAGCCCACCTTCCGCACGGCGGCAATGAATTCCTCCTCGGGCAATTCCACCCGCATGCCGGGAATGCTTTCCATTTTATCCACGGTGCCGCCGGTATGCCCCAGGCCCCGGCCGCTCATCTTCAGCACCTTGCCGCCGCAAGCCGCAACCAGCGGGGCCAGAATCAGCGTGGTGGTATCCCCCACGCCGCCGGTGGAATGCTTATCCACCGGCACGCCCTCCACATCCGGGGAAAGCATATCCCCCGAGCGGGCCATGGCATCCGTAAGCTCGGCCGTTTCCCTATCATCCATGCCGTTTAGGCGAATGGCCATCAGCAGCGCCGCCAGCTGATAATCCGGCAGGCTCCCATCGGCAGCGCCCTGAACGAAATAATCAATCTGCTCCCGGGAAAGGGCATATCCCCGCTTTTTTGCTTCAATTACGGTCAATATATCCATGGTTTCATCCTTCCTATAAAAAGAATGCGATTGTAGTATAGCATAATTCTTGCCTTCCGTAAAGCAAACAAAGCGAAAATTCGCCACAAAAATGTTGTAAAAATTCATAAAACCACTTGACCCTGTAACAAAAATGTAATACAATGCATGAGAAGGAATATACTTTTCTTTCGTTATATCCATGCGTGTACGGGGTACGCCCGTGCCAAGCCCAATTAACAATGGGGAGTCGGTCTGATATGAAGGAAACTGGAATGCTCAAACGGGTGCTTTCTCTGGTGCTGATGCTATGCATGGCGGCCTCTCTGCTGCCTGCTTCTGCCATCGCCGAAGAGGAAAGATACGGCTATCTGTACATCGCGGACAGCGCCGTCAAAAACAGGGTGGTCAATTTCCGTCCCACCATGAAGGCGGACGGCGATTATCTGGATCAGCTGCCCGAATACACGGTGGTCAGGATTCTTGGGGAGCAAACCAAGAGCGGCGCAAAATGGTATTATGCGCAGAACCTGGCCAACAATGAAAAGGGCTATTTCCTGGGCAGCTATGTGCAGGAAATGTCCAGCTATGAGATTATTGACTGGCAGGCCTCCGGCTCTGCCGCCTATCGTCCCGGCGGCGGCTCCGAAAACATCACCGTCACCATCCGGGGCAAGGACGGGCATGTGGGCTATGTGCTGACCACGGCGGATGCCACCTATGCCTACGACGGGGATTATGCAACCCCCCTCAATGCCGACAGCCCCTATAAGGCGGGCCAGATCATCACCTATTATGCCGAATCCGTTTCTTTCAACGGCTATGACTGGGTGCAGATCAATTACAACGGCGTTTCCGCCTATCTGCGCAGCGATCAATACAAGCATTCCGGCTATCAGGATATGGAGGGCACCTACGCCATGGCCAGCGCCCTTTCCGTGGTGGGCAAGAGCCGGGGCAGCGTGATTACCACCGCTGCCGATGTGCTTTTGTATCTGGCTCCCGGCGGCAATAAGCTGACCAAGACCATCCCCCAGGGCACCACCGTTCCCTATTATGTGATTACGGAAAACGTAAACGGCACGAACTGGGCGCTGGTTCTTTATGACGGCGTATACGGCTATATTTCCAGCACCGGCTATGCGCTGGTGGGCAGCGCCGTCGTCCCCTCCCCCACCGCCGTGCCCACCGTCTCCCCCGATCTTGGGACGGGGCTTGGCTATATCCGCCTCATTAAGGATAAGGTAAACCTGCGCAAGAGCCCCTCCGGCACGGTGCTGACCGAAAAGGATCAGGATAAGCTGCCCCTGGGCGAGGTGCTGGTATATTACAGCGAAATCCCCATGGACGGCTATCAGTGGGCCCAGGTATTCTATGACGGCCAGGCGGGCTATATCCGCTCCGACTGCTACGAAAAATCCGACGCCTATGGCAATCTTTTCACCGCCTCACCCCTGCCCGGCACTACCGCCGCCCCCACCGCTCCCGCCGCGGGCACAACCCTTGGCTATGTGGTGCTGGTGCAGGATGATGTCTACCTCCGGGAAAGCCCCGCAGGCACGGTGCTGAATCTGAATGACAAGATGCCGCTGGGCCAGGTGCTGGCCTATATCGCCGGCCCCGTTCCCTCCGGAAAATACCAGTGGGTAAAGGTCACCTATCACGGCATGACGGGCTATGTCCGCTCCGATTGCTTTGCCTACTGCGATGAATTGGGCAACCGGCTGGATGGCCCCGCCGCCACCGGCGCTGTTTCCTCCGCCACCCCCGCGCCCTCCGAAACCCCCGCTCCCGTTTACGGTGAAGGAACCTATGGCCGCACCACCATGGATAAGGTCATGTTCCGCAAGACCATGAGTACCAATGGCGATTACTGGGCCCGTCTGCCCAAGGATTGGGTGGTCGAGGTACTGGGCAGCGAAAAGAAGGGCGAAATCCTCTGGTACAAGGTACGCGGCGGCACGCCCAGCAATTCCGACGGTTCTTACACCGGCTATATCCACAGCGATTATCTGACCATCTTCACCGGCTCCTCCGTTACCCCTGCCCCCTCCACCGGCCTTTCCGGCTATGCGGTTATCACGGTGGACGGCATTAACCTGCGCGCCACGCCGGGCGGCACGGCCATCGGCGTGCTGCGCTCCAATAAGGTGGTCAATGTCATTTCCGTTCCCTCCGGCTCCTCTGCCAACGACTGGTATTATGTAGAAACGGACGGCGTATACGGCTATCTGCCCGCCACCGCCCTGCGCGAGCTGGTAACCACCGAGCTGGGCAATTTCACCCTTCCCGCCGCGCCTGCGCCCACCATCACCCCCAGCCCCACCCCCGCCTTTACTGGCACGGGCTATGTGCGGCTGATCAAGGATAAGGTGAACCTGCGCAAGACCCCCGGCGGAACCGTTCTGACCCCCTCGGATGCCTCCAAGCTGCCCCTCAATCTGGTGCTGGCCTACAGCGAAGGCCCCACCGAAAAGATTTCTGGCTATAACTGGGTGAAGGTTACCTACGGTGGCCAGACCGGCTATATCCGCTCCGACTGCTACACCCAGTGCTATGCCGATGGCACGCTGCCCGCCGCCACCTCTACGCCCACCCCCACCCCCGACGCCTCCGGCAGCTATATCCGCCTGATCAAGGGCGGCGTGAATCTGCGCAGCGGCCCCTGGGGCAAGAGCTATGGCCAGCTGGATAAGGGCACCGTTCTTCCCTGCTACGGCACCGAAAAGAGCGGCAGCGAAACCTGGTATATCGTCTATTCCTCCGAGCTTGGCACCAGCGGCTATATCCTTGGCACCATGGCGGTGACCAGCGATTCCCTGGGCAATATCATCGTGCCCACCATCGCCCCCACCACCACCCCCGGCGGCACCATCAGCGGCGGCGCCTCCGCCACCTTCACCGGCTATGTGGCCACCAGCGTTTCCGCCGTCTGGGTGCGCTCCGCCGCCAGGACGGATGCCTCCACCGTAGGCAAGGTGCAAGCCAAGGGCACGGTGCTGCCCATGATCGGCGCGGCCGTAACCCGGCTGGGCGATACCTATTCCTGGTATCCCGTGCAGCTCACCGACGGCACCCAGGGCTATATCCGCTCTGACTGCGTCTATGAACTGGCCCAGTGGCAATTGGATTACTACAAGGCCAACGGCGTCTGCCCCAGCCCCACTCCCGGCCCCACCACGCCGCCTCCCGGAAACAGCGAATATGTGAAGATCCACAGCGGCAGCCTCTGGGTGCGCAAGACCCCCAGCAAGAAGGCCAGCACCATCGGCCAGCTGGCTGACGGCACGGTCACCAAGTATTACAATAAGCAGAGCGTGGGCGAAATCACCTGGTATCAGGTAATGGTAAACGGCAGCTACGGCTGGATCCACGGCGATTACGCCCGGGTGCTTACCAATGCCGAATACTACGCCTGGAAGGGCACCGAAGCGCCCACCGGCACCCCCACCGCCATGCCTGATCCTTCCACCCTCAGCGATCTTGGCATCACCACCATCGAGCGGGTGAAGATCCGCGCCAGCGGCGCTGCGGACGGCAAGCAGATCTCCATGATCTACACCGAGGGCAGCGAATTTACCTACCTGGGCAGCTATACCTCCCCCACCGCCACCAATCCGTATTACTGGTTCAAGATCAAGTATCAGGGCGTGACCGGCTGGGTGCGCGGCGACTGCGTGCGCATCCTGACCCAGGAGGAAAAGCAACTGTATCTGGTGGCCGGCAATCCCGATGCCCCCAAAGAGGCCACCTACCGCACCCTGAGCAAGGGCTCCACCGGCGAGGATGTAACGGCGCTGCAGAAGAAGCTGGCCGAAAAGGGCTATCTGACCGCTTCCTACACCACCGGCTATTATGACACCGCCACCGAGAACGCCGTCATCGCCTTCCAGAAGGCAAACGGCCTGACCGTGGATGGCCTGGCCGGGGAAATCACCCAGCATGCCCTCTTCAATACCGTGCCCACCGGCACCTATGACGGCAGCTCCACCTCTGTCACCCTCTTCCCCGTGGAATATGTGGATTGGTACACCGGCGATATTCAGTCCCTCTGGAAGGCGGGCACCGTGGCTGTCATCACCGATGTGCAGACCGGCATTTCCTTCCGCGCCCAGCGGCTCTACGGCGATAACCACGCCGACGCCGAGCCCCTGACCACCGCGGATACCGATGCCATCTGCCGCATCTTCGGCGTAAGCGATGCCCAGGAGATTTCCGATCGGCAGAGCGAATTGCAGGCCTGGCGCCGCCGTCCCCTGTGGGTCACCATCGGCAACCGCACCTTCGCGGCCTCCATGTATGGCGTGCCCCACAATTTCTCGGGCGACAGAATCCCGGATAACAATTACAACGGCCAGTTCTGCGTCCACTTCACCAATTCCAAGACCCACGGCAGCGGCAGCATTCCCGCCCGTGTGGACTATGATTACCCCGAGAACGGCTATTACGGCCATCAGACCGCGATCAAGGACGCCTACAATAAGTCCATCAGCGGCAACAAGTAAAACCATGAAATACGATGTCATCATCATCGGCGGAGGCGCGGCGGGATTGACCGCCGCGCTTTCCGCATCCAGGCAGGGGGCAGCCCCGCTGATCCTGGAGGCCGCCCCCCGGATCGGGCGGAAGATTCTGGCCTCCGGCAATGGCCGCTGCAATCTGGTCAATACCGGCGCGCCCCGCTTTTACGGGGATACCGCCCTGGCGGAAAGCATCGTGGGGCATTGCCCGGCAGGGCAGGTGCTGACCTTCTTCGCCAGCCTGGGCCTCGCCGCAGCAGAGGAGGAGGGCGGAAGGGTCTACCCCGCCTGCGGTCAGGCCGCCGCCGTGCTGGATGTGCTGCGCAGCGCCCTGGAGCGGCGGCGCATCCCCGTCCTTACCCAATGCCCCGCCCAGGAAATCGTAAGAAACGGCCCGTTTTTTCAGGTGAAGACCGCAGATGATACCTTTACCGCCCCCTGCGTCATTGCGGCCTGCGGCGGCATGGCGGGCGGAAAGCTGGGCCACAATGGGGATGCCTACGGGCTGCTTACGCGCCTGGGCCATCGCCTGATTTCCCCCCGCCCGGCGCTGACCCAGCTAATCAGCGAAAAGAGCGCCGTCAAGGGGCTTTCGGGGCTGCGGCTGCCCGCCCGGCTCACCCTCTGCAATGGACGGCAGCCCGTTTCCGCCGCCCAGGGCGAGGTGCTGTTCACCGATTACGGGGTCAGCGGCGTCTGCGCCATGCAGCTATCCCGGGAGGCGGATCGCCTTTCCCGGGGCGGCAGGGCCATGCTCTATATCGATTTTTCGCCCATGCTGGGGCTGACGGAGCGGCTCTATGACCGCATCCCGGCGGAGAATCCCCGGATGCACGAAAAAATGATTCTGGCATGCCTGAAGGAAAGGCTGCATATTCTGCCGGAGGAGGCGCTGCTATGCGGCCTTGTGCCCCGGCTGCTGGCGGAGCGGCTGCGGGGCCTCTCCCCGGAAAAAACAGCCGCCCTGCTGGCCGCCTTCCCCGTGCCCATCACCGGCGTTCGCGGCTTTGACAGCGCCCAGGTGACCGCCGGGGGGCTATCCGGGGAGGATTTCTCCCCCCAGACCCTGGAATCCCGGAAAATTCCCGGGCTGTATGCCGCCGGGGAAATGCTGGATGTAGATGGGGACTGCGGGGGATACAATCTGCTCTTTGCCTTTGCCTCCGGGCTCACCGCCGGGGAGGCAGCGGCCCGGCAGGCGAAGCAATATGCCGCCGCGCATCCAAAGGGAGGAAGATAACATGGCATCCGATTTTGTGCAGCTTAAGCCCGGCACCCTGCTGGCCCCCGTGCCCGCGGTCATGGTTTCCTGCGCCCGGGCGGGGGAAAGGCCCAATATCATCACCCTGGCCTGGGTGGGCACGGTCTGCTCCGAGCCGCCCATGTGTTCCATTTCCGTCCGGAAGGAGAGATATTCCCACGCGCTGATCCGGGAAAGCGGCGAATTCATCATCAATCTCTGCGGTCAGGCGCAATTGGAGGCCACGGATTTCTGCGGCGTAAAATCAGGCCGGGATACGGATAAATTCTCCGCCTGCCATTTAACGCCCGCGCCCGTGCCCGGCTTTACCGCCCCGGCCATTCTGGAATGCCCCATTTATCTGGGCTGCAAAGTGGAAAGCGTTCAGGAGCTGGGCAGCCATGATCTGTTTCTTGGCCGCATCGTTTCCATGGGCGTTCAGCGTGATCTCATGGATCCCAGGGGCAGAATCGATTTTGCCCGGGCGAAGCTCATCGCCTATAATCATGGGGCGTATTACGGCCTGAGCGAAGCGCTGGGCTTTTTCGGCTGCTCTGTAGCCGCGCCCGATGTCCGCAGGCGGCGGATGAAGGAACTGAAATAAACGCGTAAGCTGATTTTTTATCGGGAGGGATTTCCTTGTATCAGGCGCTGTACCGGGTCTGGCGGCCCAAGACGTTTTCCGATATGGTGGGCCAGGAGGCCATCGTCCGCACCCTGCGCAATCAGGTGATGAGCGATCGGGTGGCCCATGCCTATTTATTCTGCGGCAGCCGCGGCACGGGCAAAACCAGCGCCGCACGCATCCTGACCCGGGCCATCAATTGCCTCCATCCCCATGATGGCGATCCCTGCGGCGAATGCGAATCCTGCAAAACCATTGAGAGCGACGCCTCCTTTGACGTTTACGAAATGGACGCCGCCAGCAACAGCAAGGTGGAGGAAATCCGCGAGCTATTGGAAAAGGTGGATTATCCGCCCCAGTTCAGCAAATACAAGGTCTATATCATCGACGAAGTCCACATGCTTTCCAACGCGGCCTTTAACGCCCTGCTCAAAACCCTGGAGGAGCCGCCGGAATACATGGTCTTTATTCTGGCCACTACCGAGCCCCAGAAGCTGCCCGCCACCATCCTCTCCCGCTGCCAGCGCTATGATTTCGGCCGCTATTCCGAAACGCAGATTGCGGGGCATCTGGAAAAGGTGGTAGCAGCCAGCGGCATGCAGGCCGATCCCGAGGCCCTGGGGCTGATTGCCCGGGCGGCGGAGGGCGGCATGCGCGATGCCCTGTCCATTCTGGATATGTGCATGGGCGGGGAGCGGATCACCGAGGAAGCGGTGCGCGCCGCCCTGGGCACGGCGGATCGGGCCTTCCTGTTTGCCTTTGCCGGGGCGCTGGCGGGCCGGGAAAGCGCCGAGGCGCTGCGCCTGATTGAGGAGCTGATGCGGACAGGCCGGGATATCCAGGTTTTCCTCCGGGATTTTTCCGCCCATCTGCGGCTGCTGATGGCGGCCCGGCTCTGCGGCGCGGATGCGGAAGCCCTTGAAACCGGCAGCGAAAATGCCAGGCGCTATGCCCAGCAGGCCGCCTCCTTCAGCCAGGAAAGGCTGCTGCGGCTATTGGATCTGTGCATGCATGCCGAGGCGGATACCCGCTGGGCCGCCTCCGCCCGATCGGTGCTGGAAATCTTCGCCCTGCGCGCCTGCGAGCAGCCGGAGGAAAGGGATTATGCGGCCCTTCTGGAAAGGATCAGCGAATTGGAGGGCAGGCTGGCGGAACTGGAGAAAAACGGCGTGCGCGCCCCTGCGCCCCAGCCCGCCGCCCCCGGGAGCGCTCCCTCCCCCGCGCCCCGGAAAATCGAAGCGCCCATTACGGAAACCCCCGTGCCTGCGGGCAATAAGGCCCCCAAGGATGTATGGAATGATGCGCTCAAATACCTGAAAAAGACCGAGCCGGGGGTCTTCGCCCCCCTTTCCCGCGCCAAATACGGCGGCTATCAGAATGGGCTGTACAAGGCGCTTTTTGCCAGCGGCGAGGAAATCTTCATGACCATGCTTTCCACCCCGGAGCGGCGGAAGAAAATCGAGGATGCGCTGAATCAGTGCGGCGGCGTGAACGCCCGCTTTGAGCCCGCGCCCCTGGAAATTCCGGCAGATCCCGAAAGGGAAAAGAAGGAAGAAAAGAATCTCTCCAATCTGATTGATATGTTTGGCCGGGATAAGGTGCAGATTGACGAATAATGGCAGCCCCTCCCCTGTCCCCGCCCGGAAGAAAAGAAGCGGGAAAACCGTTAAAAAAGCGCCGGGATTTTTCCGCTTTCTTCGGAAAATTTCCCGTCCGGGTGTTTACAATTGATGCAGTTATGCTATACTGAAGGATGGGAGAAGATCCCATATCACGGAAAGGAGCAACCTTCTCTATGAATGGAAACCGCGGTCAATATACCTCTGCGCCGCTTAATCATATGAAAAACAGGCGTCCCGACGCCCAGGCCGCCCCCGGCAGGGCCGCCGCCCCCGCCCCCCGCTTTCAGTGGCTGGCAGGGTTGATGGTGGCCGTGCTGCCGATATTGTTTCTGCTGTCGCTGCTGATTCCAAACGCCCTGCTGCGCTGGGTCTTTCTGGTGCTGACCGGCCTTTCCCTGCTGCTCATGTGGCTGCTGGGCGCCTTTGTCCGCAATGCCCGGGGCACGCTGACGGTGGTATACGGCGCGCTGGCGCTGGTGATCGGCCTTTCCCTGTTTATGGATACCCAGGCCCCCGAGGCCCGGCAGACCTCCAGCATGGCGGAGCAGGGCGCGCTTTTCAGCAATCAGGATTCTCAGGCCCTGGGCGCGCTGCTGAGCAGCGCCCAGACCCCCGCGCCCACCTCTCCCGTTTCTGCCAGCATCGTTTCCGCCGCCCAGAAGCAATTGGAAAGCTTCCTGGGCTGGTGGGCCCAGAGCTATATCCCCGAAATGCTGAAATTATGCACGCCCTCCTGGGTTTCGCAGCAGCAATCCCCCGAAACCGCCCTTTTCCAGCTGATTCAGAACAGCATCCCTCTCAGCTACCAGATCGAAAGCGTATCGGGCAGCGAGGGCGATACCTCCCGCACCATTACCATGAAAATCACCCTGGATAATAAAAACGGCATGGAGCCCATCCTGTATCGGATGCAGGTGCTTATGTTCCGGGTGAACGATGTCTGGTATGTGGATCCCCAGTCCCTGGGCGGCACGCCCATTGACGCCTCGGCGAAAAACGCCCTGAGCGCCACCGATATGCCGGCCTCCACCATCGCGCCCACCGCCACCCCCGCCGCCGATTCCGCCTACAGCAATATCAAGGTGTATTATAACCCGGACGGCGGCAACTATTACCATGCCAAATCCAATTGCTCCAAGGTGGCCGAGCGCTATTGGCCCCTGACGGAATTCAACTATGCAGATCTGAATACCCAGCAGTTCAAAAACCTGATCCGCTGCACCGTCTGCGGCGCCCCGGAGCGGCCTCCCCTCCAGTAATCAGGGGGCCAGCCCCGCGCCATAGGCCGCAAGGCCGGTAATGACCAGAAGATGACAATGCTTGATGCCCGCCCCCAGGCGAACATCGCCGGATGCGCCGAGGGCCTCCGCAAGGGCGCTTTCCGTATCGCCAAGCAGCGCCATGATCCCCTGCACGGCGGGATGCCCCTCCTTCCCAAAGAGGGAAAGCAGCCGCTGACGCAGGGAGGATACCGTATCCCGATGGGAGCGGAGGGCGGAAAGAATGGCCTCCCGCTCCATCTCTCCCTGATCCATGCCCCGGGAAAGGGCCCCCAGCTGCAGGGATAATTGCTCCAGGGCGGCATAGGCATCCTCAAGCGCGGTCAATTGGGCCCGCTGCCCGCTTACCCGCAGCGTTACCTCGCAGCAGCTGATTTTGCAGAGATACGCCTCCACCCCATGGCGGCTGCGCAATTGATTCTGCACCGTCTGGGCATCCGCCCGGCTTTCGTAGGCCGCCGCCAGCACCCGGTATTTTCCCGCGTGCTTTTCCGTCAGGCCCCCGGCCCCCCGGGCGCGGAAGGCTGCCGCCGTTTCCAGGGCGGCCTCCTCCCCCTCAAAGGCCCCCAGCTGCAGGGCATACCAGGTTTTCCCCGAAAGCGTCAGGGTGCGCGCATCCATCCGGCTTTCCTCCGGGGAAAGCGTGGGCGCAGGCGAAATCAGCAGGCCCTGCAGCCGCCCAGCGCCCAGATATGCGGCGCTTATCGCCGCCCCAAGCCCCAGCAGCAAAAGCAGCGCCAGCCGCTTTCTGCCCCGATGCGTTTTATATCGCTTGATTTTCAGCCGACCGGCCCCCATCCCTTCATCCCCCTTCTCAGGGGCATTGTATGCGCTTCCCTGCCGGAAAATGCCCGGCCGGGAAGCCGGGGGCATGGCCGTCCCCCCACAACCCCACAAAAGAAGGAGTGACCCTCGCCTTGCGCTATCATATCGATACCATCCCGGTCTGGGATGCCCTCAAGCTGCAGGGAGAATGCCCCCTGTGCGCCCTGCGCCGCCGCAATGAGCTGATTGATGTGGATCGCTTTCTGGGCGGCTCGGTTATGGAGCCCGACACACGGATTCAGGTCAATGCCAAGGGCTTCTGCCCCCGGCATCAGGTGCTTTTGTACGCCCAGAAAAACCGGCTGAGCCATGCGCTGATGATGCATACGCATCTGAAGGAAACCATGGAAAAGATGCAGCCGATCCTGAACAGCGCCCTTTCCGCCGCCCAGAAAAGCGCCGATACCCCGGCGCTTAAGCGCATGATGGGCAAAAGCGCCGGGAAGGCCGATTTAAAGCAGGCCGCTCAGGATCTGCGCGCCCTTTCCGGGGGCTGCATTCTCTGCGACAGCATTGAGGAAAATACCCGGCGCTATGCCTATACGCTTCTGCATCTCTACAAGACCGATGCCTCCTTCCGCAAGGCCTTTGCCCAATCCCGGGGCGTATGCCTGCCGGATATGGCGCTGCTGATGGAAATGGCGGAGGAGGCGCTTTCGGGCCAGGTGCTTGCCGATTTCATCGGCGATCTATGCAATACGGTGGAAAAAAGCCTGGAGAAAATGGAGGGGGATATCGAGGGCTTCACCCTGAAATTCGATTACCGGAATCAGGATAAGCCCTGGGGGGACAGCAAGGACGCCCTGGAGCGCACGGTCAATAAGCTGCGCTCCTGGTGCCTGGGCGCGGAGCCCAACCCCAAATGAGCGCCCGTCTGCGCCACCTGGCGCCGCTCTTCCTCTGCCTGATGCTGCTTTCCGGCTGCGTGGCCTCCCCTCCCGATGCGCTGGTGCGGAAAGAAGACGCCTCCCCCATGCTCAGCGCCGCCACCGATGCCCTGAATGCCGATACCCTCTCCGCCACCCTGTATTTCCGCTATGGGGAAAGCCGGTATCTGGCCGCAGAGGAAAGAATCCTTTCGGTCAGCCGCAATGAAAGCGCGGAAAAGGCGCTGGTGCAGGCCCTGATTCAGGGGCCGCTGGCCACCTCCTCCGCTCTCTCCCCGCTTTTCCCGCCCGGGGTGGAGGTGCTGGCCGTATCCAGCCAGAATAATACGCTCTTTGTCACCTTCAATGAGGCGCTGCTCAATCGCTATGCCGATGAGCCGGGGGATATTTCCCAGGAGCCCTGGAAGACCGAGGCCTCCCTGCGCAGGCAGCTCTGCATGGATGCCCTGGCCGCCACCCTGACCGAGGCCGGGCTCTGCACGCAGATTCAGGTGCTGGTCTACCGGGAAAATGCCAAATCCGCCTCCATGCGGCTGCATGCCGGCTTTTTCTCCCGCTCCGGGGATGAAACGCTACTGCCGCCCCTGACCCGGAATGAGGATGCCCTCTTTACCCCCCATAACGCCGCCTCGGCCCTGCTCACCGCCTGGATGACCCAGGATTATGCCTCGCTTTACGAAATGGTATCCCGGGAGAACAGCGCCGATCCCCGGCCCGGCGAGCAGGAGAGCATCTCCGCCTTTGCCGCCGCCCGGGCACTGACCGGCTTTTCCCTCTCCCCCGGCAGCGTATCCGCCGATGGGCAGAGCGCCGTGCTGTGCGCGGATATGAGCCTGCGAAGCGCCGGGGAGGATACAGCCATAGCCGGGTATCCCCTCCATCTGAAAAGGGAAGGGGGCCTATGGAAAATTTCCTATTCGGCCCTGATCTCGCTGATGAATCAGAACTGAGGTATGCTTCCGATGACCAATCGTTTTAAGCGCATCCTTTGCCTAATCTGCGCCTGCCTGATGCTTTCCGGCTGCGCCGCCCGGGAAACGGCCACCGCCCCGGGCGTTACCCTGCCCCCCGCTGAAAGCCGCCTCTCCCCAAAGACCAATGACATCAGCCAGAATTACACCCAGACGGTGCTTCTGTATCTGCCCTCCAGAGATGGCACGCGGCTGATTTCCGTGCCGGAAACGGCCCGCTTCACCGCCTCCCGCCATGCGGCGGAAACGCTCTGCAATATGCTTTTCTCCCATGAGGGCACGGAAAGCGCCGCGCCCCTGGGCGGGGGCGTTGCCCTGCGGCTGATGGATACCGACGCCGTGGAGATTTCGGGGGAGGTGGCCACGATCAATCTGGCTGCCTCGGCCCTGCGCCTTTCCCATGAGCAATTATTCACCGTGGGCCAGGCCCTGGCCAATACGCTCTGCCAGTTCGGCGATCTGAAGTACGTCAATATCCTCATTTCGGGGGTGCAGCCCGGGCTGGATATTGCCGGCACGCTGCCCGCAGGCAGCTTCCAGCCCAATACCCGGGAGGATCTATCCACCCTCTGGGCCCGCGCCTCTGCCCCCCAGACCAGCGCCCGCCGCGCCTTTGCGGCCACGCTGTATTATCCCGCCCCTTCGGGCAAGGGCATCCTCTGCGAGGCGCGCACCCTCTCCTTTTCCGGGCTTTCCGTTTCCGCCTCCGCCCGCACGCTGCTGGAGGCCCTCTCCGCCGAGGCGGAATATCTGCCCGCCCTGCCCCTCTGCCCCGATTTATGCGGCCTGCTCAGCCAGGAACCCGAATTATCGGAAGATGGGGGCATGCGGCGGCTGGTGCTGCGCTTTGACGAAAGCATGAATACCCGGCTGATTGACGCGGGAATCACCCGCTCCGTCATGATGGCCTCGCTGGTCTGCACCTTTACCACCTTCATGCCCGGGCTGGACGGGGTGGAAATCTATATCGGAAACGAGCAGATCAGCGCCATCACCCCCTCGGGCACCTTTTACGGCGCGGGAGAAACCATCCTGTTCGCCAATGGCCTGATGCAGAGGAAGAGCTTCATCCCCTTCCTGCTGGCCTATTGCCCCCTGTATTTTGCGGGGCGCGATGGCAAGCTGATTCAGTCCCTGCGGCCCGTTCCCTTTTATGAGGCGCGGCAGATCCGCTCCATCATCGGTCAATTGATGCTGGGCCCCCAGGCCTATGACAGCGAAAGCGGCCTTTCCGCCGTGCTGCCCCAGGGGCTTCGGGATGCCGATCTGTTGGGCATCTCTCTGGAGGGGGATACGCTGGTGCTGAATTTTTCCAATCAGCTGCTTTCCCTCTGCCAGGGCATGAGCGAAAAGGAGGAGCAGCTGATGGTGTATTCCCTGGTCAATACCCTCTGCGAATTGCCGGGGATCAAGCGCGTGGCCTTTTTCATCATGGGACAGCAGCCCGAAACCCTTGCGGGCAGCATCTTCCTGCCCGGGGATTTTCTGCCCAATTATAATCTGATGCTGTAGGCCTTTTCCCCCATGCGCCCGCAAAAAAGCAAGCCCTTCGCCATCCGAAAAGGACGGTGAAGGGCTTTTTGCATGGGCCTGCGCCCCGTGTTTTTTTCTTTTTCAGCAGGCG
The DNA here is from genome assembly GCA_964549135.1 of uncultured Oscillospiraceae bacterium. Taxonomy (GTDB): domain Bacteria; phylum Bacillota; class Clostridia; order Christensenellales; family Aristaeellaceae; genus RUG563. The sequence continues at coordinate 21,837 of CAZJUJ010000014.1, forward strand.
GCAAATATCCGCTGCATTTCCAGGGCGTCCTCCGCCATGGTGCCCTTGGATTCGCAGATCACCCGGGGCGCATACCCCCGGCTTTTCAGCAGCGGGGCCAGCATTTCAAAGCGCGGGCCGTAATCCGCTTCCGCAAAGGTGCGATGCCGCTTTTCCCCGGCGGCGGTGTATTCGATGGTGGAAAAATGGATGTGGGTCTGCCGGGCGCGCTCAGGCCCCAGCATTTCCTCCATCCGATCCAGCACCCGGGCAAAATCCTCCGTCTCCTTCAGCGCGCCCTGGCCCAGGGCATGCAGATGGGCAAAATCAATGCAGGAAATCAGCCGCTCATCCATTAGGCAGAAATCCAGGGTCTGCTCCAGATTGCCGATCTGGCTCTTTTTGCCCATGGTTTCGGGGCAGAGATGGATCATGGAAAGGCCCAGATCATCCAGCCGCCGATAGGCCTCCCTAAGCCCCTCCCGGCAATTCTGCAGCGCCTCCTCCATTTCCAGCTTCATCACCGCCCCTACATGCACCACCACCCGATCGCCCCCCAGCAGCCGCACCAGCCGGGCGCTTTCGGTAATATAGCGGAAGGAATTTTCCCGCTTTTCGGGATCGGGGTTTGCCAGATTGATAAAATACGGCGCATGGGCGCTGACGGCGATATCATGAGCCTGGGCCTCCCCGGCGATTTTTTTCGCCATTTCATCGGAAAGGGTTACGCCCCGGCCAAAGGAATATTCATAGGCCGAAAGCCCCATGCCCTGCAGCCAGGCAGGGGCCTGCCAGGTGCTTTTATAGCCCTGGGCATAAAAGGATTCCGAATTACCGGCTGGGCCAAATCGAATCATATAAATAACCTCCTGCGCCGCGCCCTTGCCTGCTTCCTTTCGCAGAAAAAAGGCAGCGGTTCTTCCGTCTGTCAGCGTGAATAAATGCCGGTCAGGATTTCCCGGCAGAAAAGCTCGGCATTGGGCAGGCCGCTTTCCCCCGCCGCCCGGGCATCGCGGACGGCCTGCTCCCGATCATAGGGCAGGGTAACCATGACGATATCCAGCGGGGACAGATCTTTTCCATCCAATTCACCCCGCAGAATGGCATACTGCACCAGCGGCACGCCGATGCCATTGCCCACGCTGCCGGTATTGAAAAGCAGCCCCCGATGGCCCAGCACCCGGCTGCCCTGCCGGTGTACATCGCCATAGCCCACCACATCATAATCCGGCGCAAACAGCCCCAGCAGCAATTCCTCCTCCCCATAGGTCTGCACCGCATAGGGAAGGAAGGGCCGGCCGTGAATCAGGCGCAGCCTGCGCCCGGAAATGCGGCAGGCATACTCCAACGGAAAATCCCGCAGGGCCTGCATGCGCTTTTCCCCCAATTGCCGATAATAGAATTCATCATTGGGGAAGAGCATTTTGCCGATGCCCTCCTCCCAATTGCCCTGCAGAATCAGCTCACAGCGGCTCATGGCCCAATCCAGGGTGCGATCAGAGGAGGGGCCCTTGCCCACCGCATCCCCCAGACACCAGATTTTTTCAATGCCCCGCGCCCTTAAATCCCGATCCAGGGCCTCGGTGGCGGGCCAATTGCCGTGCAGATCGGCCACCAATGCAATTTCTGTCATCTTGCTTCCTCGCATGCCTTCACAAAGGCGTTAAAGAGCGCCTGGGCATCGGGGGCATAATCGCTGAGGGATTCGGGATGCCACTGCACCGAAAGCACAAAGCGCCTGCCCGGCATATCCACGCCCTCAATCAGCCCGTCCGGGGCATAGGCGGCAGCCCGCAGCCCCTTTCCCAGGGCCCGCACCGCCTGATGATGGCGGCTGTTCACCTGAAGGGTATGAAGCCCCGTAATCCTTTGCAGCAGCGTATCCTTTTCCAGGCGCACCTCATGCACCTGCTCCCGGGGCACCTCATACCGGGGATGCCTGAGTTTATCGCCAAACTGGGCCGCAATATCCTGATACAGGCTGCCGCCCAGGGCGCAGTTTAACACCTGATGCCCCCGGCAGATGGCCATCAGGGGCAGATCCCTTTCAAGCGCCCGGCGGCAGAGAGCAAATTCCATGCGATCCCGAAGAGGCGCGGTCTCGCCGCAGAGGGCGGTTTTTTCCTCGCCGTAATTTTCCGGGCCCACATCCGCGCCGCCGGTGAGCAAAAGCCCGTCCACCCGGGCGATGATTTCATCCCAGATTTGGGGATCATCCCCGTACAGGGGCAGCAGCACGGGCAGCGCCCCCGCACGATGCACGGCATCCAGATAATCCTGATTGACGGTAATGCGCCCGGTCTGATCATCCACAGAGGGGGTAACGCCGATCAGGGGCAGGGCGCCCTTCCTTTCCTTTTTCCCGTTTTTGTCGCAGGCAAGAAGCAGGGCCTCGAAAATGGCCAGGGCCTCGGGCCGGCCGGCGGATGCCAGAATCTCGGGATGCCATTGCAGCCCCAGAACAAAGGCCTTGCCCGGCATTTCAATTCCCTCCGCCACGCCATCCGGGGCGACGGCATTCATGATCAGCCCCCGGCCCAGGGCCTTGACCGCCTGATGATGGAGGGAATTAACCCCCATTTCGGAAAGACCGGTGATTTTTTTCAGCAGCGTATTTTCCATTACCGCCGCCTGATGCACGCTTTCCCCCTCCCGATTGGATACCGAATGGGGCAGCGCATCCCGGCGCTGGGCATCAATATCCTGATAGAGGGTGCCGCCCATGGCGCAGTTTAATACCTGTTCTCCCCGGCAGATGCCCAGCACCGGCATATCCATTTCCAGCGCCCGGCGGCAGAGATACAATTCCATTTCATCCCGGGCAGGCTGGGGGGAATGGCACTGGGGAATCGCCTCCTCCCCAAATAAACGGGGATCAATATCCCCGCCCCCGGAAAGCAAAAGCCCATCCATGCTCTCCAGCATGCTTTCCCATGTTTCAGGGGCATTGCCATACAGGGGCAAAAGCAGGGGCAGCGCCCCGGCCCGGCGCACGGCATCCAGAAAATTCTGGCTGATGGTAATGCGCCCGGAGGCGCTCAGCGAAGGGGTAATACCAATAATCCGCATATTGATTTCTTCCTTTATGTGTTTTCATCATTCCCGCAGAATCAATTCGCTGCAGCCCTCCCCTGCCCGGCGAATGCCCTTCACCCGGGGGTGGTCTGCATAGGAAAGGGTTAATTCCCTGAGGGCGCTGCCCCCATGGAAGCCATGAATCACCCGGAGCCGATAGACGCTGCCATCCGCCCTGCGCAGGGCGCTGTCCAGGCAGAGCCGCGCCTGATAGACATTTTTTCCGTGCAGATCAATTTCCATTACCCCTGGCTGCGGCCCGGCAAAGCCCATGGTCATCCCCCCCTTCCTTCCCATTTAATCATACGGCGCGGGCAGAAAAAAGTCAAGGCAGAGCGGGGAAAAACCAGGGAAAGACAGGAAAGAAAAAAATCGTTTTGTGCTGTACAAATCCTTCCCTTTCGTGTATGATCTATGGGGAAGGAGGCGGGCCCATGGATATCCGGGAGCTATGGCGGCATGATTTTCATATCAGCATCGATTATGCGGTGCGGCAGCATTTCTGGCAGGGGGATATATACAGCCATCAGAATCCCAGGCCCCAGCATGCGCTTTTGTATTATCTGAGCTGCCAGGCCGTATACGAGGCCCGCTCCGGCCAGAAATACAGCGCCCGGCCCGGGGATTTGCTCTATCTGCCCAAATATTCGGAATACACCGTGCGCTTTGAGCAGAGCGTCCCCGGAAAGCTGAGCAGCCTGCTGATCAATTTTCAGCTTACCGATGAAAAGGGCGAAGAAATCTCCCTGGCAGAGGATATTCTGCCCCTGCCCTTTTACCCGGCAGAGGAGGCGGAGCGGGCGCTGACCCGCCTGAATGATCTGTATTACGCCGCCGCCTATTCCCCCGGAGCCATGAAGGGCATTCTCTATCAGCTGCTTTCCGATATCAGCCGCCGGGCGGACGGGCAGACGGAAGGATCCCAGGAGAGCCGCCTTTCCCCCGCCGTGCGCTGGCTGGAAAAGCATTATCATGAGGAGATCAGCGTGCCCGAACTGGCCCGGATGTGCCGCATGAGCGAAAGCGGCTTCCGCAGGCATTTTACAGAGGAACTGGGGGTATCCCCCGTGCGCTATCGCCTGGAAAGGCGCATCGAGCAGGCCCAGCGCCTTTTGCAGCATGAGCCGCTCTCCATCAGCGAGGTAGCCCAGGGCGTGGGCTTCAGCGATCTGAACTATTTCTGCCGCGTTTTTCGGAAGCTGACCGGCATGACCCCCGGCGAATATATGAAGATTTAGCGATTTGTGCTATCATTTAGCGTTTTGTTCCTTGTTCTGCACGGGAAACTATCGTATAATAAATCCATCCTGGGGATTGCGCCCAAACGAAGGAGGCTGTCTGCATGAATTTACCCTTCAGGCCGGTCAAGACCGCCGTCATCGGCTGCGGTATGATCAGCGAAATCTACTTTAAAAACATGGTGGAGGTCTTCCATGTGCTGGATGTGGTGGGCTGCGCCGATCTGGTGCCGGAGCGCGCCAGGGCCAAGGCCGAAAAATACGGCATCCGCCAGATGACCAACGAAGAAATCTACAACGATCCGGAAATCGAGCTGGTAGTCAATCTGACCTACCCCACCTCCCACTACGAGGTGAACAAGGCCGCGCTCCTGGCCGGAAAGAATGTTCACTGCGAAAAGATGTTTGCCATCACCATGGAGCAGGCCCGGGAGCTGCGCGCCATCGCGGAGGAAAAGGGCCTGATGCTCACCGCCGCCCCCGATACCTGGCTGGGCGGCCGGCTGCAGACCGCGGCCCGCATCGTGGAAAGCGGCCTGATCGGCGAATTAATCTCTGCCGAAATCGTACTGGATCGCTGCTATAAGCACAGCGAATGGAAGCAGGAGGATGAAAAGCGCTTCGCCTTCTGCCCCGGCGGCGGCTTCATGAATGATCTGGGCGGCTATTATCTGACCGCGCTGGTCAGCATGGCGGGCCCCATCGAGAAGGTGACCGGCTTCTACCGCACCTATAAGCCCTCCCGGCCCTTCTGCCATCCCAAGAATCCCTCCTATGGCAAGCCCATGACCTATGATAACGCCCCCAACTGCTATGCGGGCGCGCTGCAGTTTGCCTGCGGCATGCTCTGCGGCGTGAGCATGACCACCGAGGTACGCGGCGGCGGCAGCTATTTCAATATCCATGGCACCCAGGGCACCCTGTATCTGGATGACCCCAATGAATTCGGCGGCCCGCTGATGCTGCAATTGGCCGGCGGCGGCGAGCCCAAGGAGATTCCCCTCTCCCATGCCTTTACGGAAAACAGCCGGGGCCTGGGCGTGGCAGATGCCGCCTATGCCCTGCGCAATGGCCGCAAGCCCCGCTGCAATACCGATCTGATTTTCCATGTCTATGAGGCCTGTCAGGGCTTTGAGGCCAGCTGCGATTCCGGCAAAATCTATGAAATGACCTCCACCTGCGCCAAGCCCGCCCCCTTTGCCCCCGGCTATATCAGTTATCCCGAAATGGTCATGGATAATCTGGAATGATCCGGAAGCCATGATACATATAGAAAGGAAGTAAGAAAAAATGGCGATCATCGGTCTGCAAATGTATACCCTGCGCAATCATATGAAGGATAAGGAAGAGCTTTTCGAAACCCTGAAAAAGGTGGCCGCCATCGGCTATCAGCAGGTGCAGATTTCCGTGCCCAGCTTCATGACGGTGGAAGAACTGAAGGAAATGCTGGATGAAGTGGGCCTGAAAGCTGATTCGGCCATGTGCTATGTGATGAAGGCCAGCGAAAGCCAAGAAGAATTCGATAAGGTCATCCACTGCGCCGAGGTGCTGGGCACCAAGGTGGTGCGTCTGGACGGCATGCCCATCGATATGGCCCAGACGCCCAACGGCTACAAGGGCTACGCCGCCATCCTGGATCGGCTGGGCCGCCGCTTCCATGAAGCGGGCTACACCATGTATTATCATTTCCATGCCTTCGAATGGACGAATTTCAGCGCCGACGTGCGGGGCATCGATATCCTGCTGAACGAAACCGATCCCCAATATGTCGGCTTCCAGCCCGATGTTTTCTGGCTCACCAGCGCCGGCACCGAGGCCTCTGTCAGCCTGCGCAAATTTGAGGGCCGCGCCCGCTATATCCATGTGAAGGATTACGCCGTAAAGCCCCGCACCGGCAAGCTGGAGGATATCCCCAATGCCTTCGCCTCCGTGGGCTACGGCAACCTGAATTGGCCCGGCATCATCAAGACCGCCGGTGAAATCGGCATTGAGCAGTTCGTGGTGGAGCAGGATCAGTGCGACGGCGATGTCTTTGAGGCCATTACCGCCAGCTACAATAACCTGCGGAAATTCGGCGTGTAAGCATTCCCCAAAAACCGCAAGCCCCCGGGCATGGCCCTTCCCGCCTGCCCAGGGGCTTTTTTCATGCGCCGCGATGCCTCAAACGCCCCGGATTTCCTCCAGAAATTCCTGGCGGATCGCGCCCAGGCGGCTGTAATCCATGGCGTCGATATAATAGCGCTCCAGTTCATCGTGCCGGGCCTTGGCCTCCGCCAGGGCCTCCACCGCCTGATTGAGGGTCAGATCATAGACCGCCCGGTCAAAGGCCAGGCGCGGGGCCTCCCGCCGCAGAAGGGCCTCCTCCATCTGCGGCTTTATGCAGACGGCATCCATGAGTACGGCGGTGGTAAACACCTGCTCCCCCGCCGCCACATGGGCAAGACAGGCGGCATCCAAGGGATCATGATAGGCAAATCTGCGGCAATGCCGCCTTTCGGCCTCATTCCACAGCGGCAAAAGCAGGGCGTTTGCATCAAAGCCCCAGGGCACATCCAGGCAGCAGACCCTGCCCGCCAGCACCGAATCCAATTGCTGCAGCACGCCCTGGCAGGTAATGGCCTGGGCAAAGGCATGGCCGCCCTCCCCCTCGGGGCCGGGGGGCAATAGCGCCGCCAGCTCGTTTTCCAGGGCCCGGCGCTCCTTTCGGCCCAGGGCCGCATCATACACCGCCGCCGCATCGCTCCTGACGGCCCGGGCCGCCGCAAGATAGCGATACGCCCGGGCAAAGGCGGCGGAGATGGCCGCGTTCAGCGCCTCCAGGCGCTCCCGCTGGGCGCATAGCTGCCGCTCATTCAGGCAGACGCCCAGATTCAGAATGCCGTCCGCCGCCCCGGGCAGACGCGGATCGATGATATGCGGGGCCGTGCCATCCAGCACCAGAAAGCCCGTTTCGGGGATCAGGACGGCATCCAGGCTGTCGGGATCGCCGGAGCAATGATAATACTCCACCGCCATGCCCGCCTCCTCAAAATGCTTGCCCGCCTCCCGCATCAGCGTGCTTTTGCCCACCCCCGGGCCGCCCTTGAGAATGATGGTTTTCTTCGCCCGCCGCCGCAGATCCTCAAAAAAGCCCATAAACCCCGCGCTGGTATTGCTGCCGGGGAAAAGCCGCCGGATATTTTCCCTGTCCATTTTCAGTGCCTCCTTTTCCCGGATGTGATATTGCAGGGTATGCAGGGGGCAGGCCAATTATCCCAGACCGCGCGATTTTTCCGCCTTGCCATCCCCCGCTTTATCCGTTATAATAATGTGGATAAAGGAGGCAGGGCATGAAGCGATTGCTGGGCGAAATCCGCAGGGCGGATGAGGCATATCATCTGATCGATCCGGGGGATCATGTAGCCGTCGGGGTTTCTGGGGGCAAGGATTCTCTGGCGCTGTTGGTGCTGCTGAGCGTCTACAGAAAATTTGCGTCTCATTCCTTTTCCCTTTCCGCCATCACGCTGAAATTGGGCGAGCCCTTTGATACCGCGCCGCTTGAAGCCCTGTGCGAAAGGGAAAATATTCCCCTTCTCATCCGGGAAACGAACTTGCTTCCCTATCTTGAGCAGGAGAAAAGCCCCTGCAGTCTCTGCGCCAGAATCCGAAGGGGCGCGCTCTCCGCCGCCGCGGCGGAGATGGGCTGCCGGAAGCTGGCCCTGGGGCATCACCGGGAGGATGCGCTGGAAACCTATCTCATGAGCGCGCTGAACGAGGGCCGCTTCTATCATTTGGCCCCCAAGGCCCCCATGGCCCGGGCTCAGGTCACGGTGATCCGCCCGCTGATTGATGCCAAAGAGGCGGAAATCATCCGTTTGTCCCAGCGGCTGCGCCTGCCTGTCATCAAAAATCCATGCCCGGTGGACGGGTATACCAAGCGCAGCGAAACCAAGGCGCTGCTTGCCGCCCTGGAGGAAAAATCCCCCGGGGCCAATGATCGGCTCTGCGCAGCCCTGCGCCGGGCGCGGGAGGAAAAGAATGACCCAGATGCATGATGAAGCCCGCCCCGGCGAGCAATTGGAGGCCATTATTGAGGAAACCATTTTCCGCAATGAGGAAAACGGCTATTCGGTGGTTGCCGCCCGGGTGGGCAAGGAAGAGGTAACGGTGGTGGGCACGCTGCCCGCCCTGGCCGCCGGGGAGCAGGTGCTGCTTCAGGGCGCGTGGGTGGAGCATCCCCAATACGGCAAGCAATGGAAGGCCACGGGCTGCGAGATCAAAAAGCCCACCACGCTGCTGGGCATTGAGCGGTATCTGGGCTCCGGCCTGATTCACGGCATCGGCCCGGCCACCGCCAAGCTGATGGTGCAGGAATTTGGCAAGCAGACCCTGGATATCCTTTCCGAGCATCCTGAGCGGCTGACCGAGGTGCCGGGCATCGGGAAAAAGCGGGCGGTTCAATTGGCCGAGGCTTTCCGGGCGCAATACGCCGTGCGGGAGGCCATGGTTTTTCTGCAGTCCTATGGGGTGCCCGCCTCGCTGGCGGTAAAAATCAGCAAGGTATACGGCGCGGATGCCCAGCGGAAAATCCGCGAAAACCCCTATCGCCTGATCGATGATATCGAGGGCGTGGGCTTTCTCACCGCCGATCGCATCGCCCTTTCCCTGGGCATTCCCCCGGACAGCGAATTTCGCCTGCGCTCCGGGCTGAAATATGCCCTGCAGGAGGCCTCCATGGGCGAGGGGCATACCTATCTGCCCAAGGCGATGCTGCTGGAACGGGCAGCCCGGGGGCTGAGAATCCAGGGCGAATTGCTCGCCCATCAGCTGGATACCCTGCTCTTCGCCCGGGAAATTATCGCCGTGGAGGCGGATGGGGAAGAGGCCATGATGCTGGCCCCCTATTACCATGCGGAAAGGGAAATCGCCCGGTATCTGAAGCTGCTGATGGGCAAGGCCGAATGCGGAACCCGGGCCGAAATCGAAAGGGATATCCGCGCCTTTGAAAAAGCCCATGGCATTGAATTCAGCGAGAATCAGAAGCGTGCGGTATCCGAGGCGGTGCAGCGCGGGCTGATTGTCATCACCGGCGGCCCCGGCACCGGAAAAACCACCATCATCAACTGCATTCTTTCCCTGCTGGGGAAGGATGTGCTGCTGGCCGCCCCCACCGGCCGGGCCGCCAAGCGCATGAGCGAGGCCACCGGGCATCAGGCCAAAACCCTGCATCGGCTGCTGGAATTTGCAGGCGACGAGGGAAAATTCCAGCGGGATGAGCAAAATCCCCTGAATTGCCAATGCGTCATCGTGGATGAAATGAGCATGGTGGATGTTTTCCTCATGCGCTCGCTGCTGCGGGCCCTGAAGCCCGGCACCCGGCTGATTCTGGTGGGGGACGCCGATCAATTGCCCTCGGTGGGCGCGGGCAATGTGCTGGGCGATATTCTTAAAAGCGGCGCGGTGCCCTCGGTACGGCTTACGGATATTTTCCGCCAGTCGGAGGAAAGCCTGATCGTGCTGAACGCCCACAGAATCAATCATGGCGAGGCACCCATTCTCAATCGCCGGGACAGCGATTTCTTCTTCGAGCGCCGTCCCTTTGCCGAAAGCGCCGCCGAGGCCATTGTGGGCCTGTGCGCCCGGCGGCTGCCCGCCTTCCTGCATACCGATTTCCCTGCCCGGGATATTCAGGTGCTTTCCCCTACCAAAAAATCCGGCGCAGGGGTCTATGCCCTCAATGCCCAGCTCCAGGCCGCCCTCAATCCCCCCGCGCCCCGGAAGCCGGAAATTGCTTACGGCAATCTGATCTTCCGCCTGGGGGATAAGGTCATGCATGTCAGGAATAATTATCAATTGTCCTGGCGCGCCGATGACGGCGAGGAGGGCGAGGGCGTATTCAACGGCGATGTGGGCTTCGTCTCCCGCATCGATTCCCAGGATCGCATCGTGACCGTGCGCTATGACGATGAACGCACGGTGGAATATGATTATCAGCAGCTGGAGGAACTGGAACTGGCCTATTGCCTTTCCGTGCATAAAAGCCAGGGCAGCGAATTTCCCTGCGTGGTGATGCCGGTGGTGGGCGGCCCGCCCCGGCTGCTGACCCGGAACCTCTTCTATACCGCCCTTACCCGGGCCCGGAGCCTGGTGGTGCTGGTGGGTAAGGAAGAGGCTATCGCTGAAATGGTGCGCAACGATTATATCACCACCCGCTATACCACCCTCCGCCAGCGCCTGGAGGAGGAAGCAGACACCCCGTGATTGCGGGATGACGAGAATATTTGCGGGGGAACCACTTTTGAGTCAAAAGCACCCCGCACCCCCTCCGAAAACCGGCTCTGGATGAAACAAAAGAAAGAACACCTTCTTGAATGCCAGTGAAGCAAAAAGGAGCAGAGAGTAAGGAACACAGCAGCAATGCTCTCACCAAACGCAGAAGCATTGCTGTTGATTTATCTGCTACTATTCTTTTTTGCTGATCTGGCATTCAATTTGGCAGGAAGCCTCCATAAAACATCCAGAGCCGGTTTTCTGGAGGGCGCGGGAGGGGACTTTGGGCTCAAAAGTCTCCCCCCGCAATATTCCCATCCCCATCCTCGGTTTTCAGGAAAGATGATACCCGCTTCGTGCTTTTGGCCATTGCTTTTCCAGATTGCACAGCTTACAATCAAGTTATCGGAAAGAAATCCGCACGGCGGAGGGCCGCCGCAAAACAGGATGAAAGAAGGAACGAACATGGCCAAGAAGAACGTGCTATTGCCCAATCCCCTCAGGCGTCCCGATGGAACGCTGATCACCAAGCCGGAGGAATGGCCCGCCCAGGCCGCCTACATCCGGAAGCTATTGCAGGAAAACATGTATGGCGTCTGGCCCGGCAAGGCTGATAGCATCCTGGTGGTATCCAAGGAGGAAAGAAGCGTTCTGGATGGAAAGGGCAGCCGCCAGACCGTGCGCCTTTTGATCGATTATCGCGGCTTCCAGTTTCCGGTAGACGCCTTTATCAGCTATCCGCTGGATTGCCCCAGCTATCCTGCATTCATTTTCAATCTGGGAAAGAGCTGGAAAATGGAGGAGGGGAAGGATGAGGAAATCTTCCTGAATGCCGGGTATGCCGTTGTGGGGTTTGATCGCTCCATGGTACACCCGGATCACATCATGACGGAGGAGGAAAAGGCCCAGTATCCCGCGCTGCCCTGCGCCTGCATTATGGCCTGGGGCTGGCTGCAAAGCACGCTGATTGACTGGCTGGAAAAGGAGCATCCCGCCTGCACGGAAAAAATCGCGGCGGGTCATTCCCGGGGCGGAAAGGCCTCGCTGTGCGCGGCCATATTTGACGAGCGCTTCTCTGTGGTGGGGCCCATGGGCTCGGGCTGCGGCGGCGCGGGCTGCTCCCGGTATATCGGCACGCTGGATGGCAGCCGCCAGGATCCCGCCCGCTGCGAAACCATCGGCAAGCTGATGCTGCGCTTCCCCTACTGGTTCATTCCCCGCTACGCCGAATACGCCATGGATTCCCAGCCCTACGCCATTACGGAAAAGGAAAGCGCCCTGCCCTTCGATGCCCATTTTCTCCGCGCCGCCGTCGCGCCCCGGGCCGTATTTAATTCGGAGGGCACCACCGATACCTGGGCCAATCTTTTCGGTACGCAGCTCTGCTATCAGGCGGCACAGCCGGTCTTTGATCTGCTGGGCGTGCCGGAAAGAAACGGCTTCCATGTCCGCGAGGGCGGCCATTCCTTCAATCAGGCCGATTGGATCGCGCTGGTGGATTTCTGCGATCTGGTGCTGGGCCGCCACCGCAGCGCGCCTCAGCCCCGCCTGAACCAATTGGCCTTCGATATCGACGTAAGCGAATACACCGAATAAAGGAACGGAAATACTACGGAGGAATTTTTGCGGAGGAACCACTTTTGCGTCACAAGCCCCCCGCCCCCTCCGAAAACCGGCTCTGGATGGTTCATGAATGGATAAAACCAAGATGAATCCCAGCGAAGCAAAAAAATAACGGTTTGAAAAAACAGCAGCAATGTCTTCACGCTTGATGAGGACATTGCTGCTTTGCTCTTTACACCTTGTTTTCCCTTGCTTCACTGGCATTCAATCTGGTTTTTCTTTTTTGTATCATCCAGAGCCGGTTTTCGGGAGGGTGCGGGAGGGGACTTTTGACTCAAAAGTCTCCTCCCGCAAAAATCCCGTTCCTTCTCCTGGGTTTTCGGAAGGGTGCGGGAGGGTGCTTTTGACGCAAAAGCATCCTCCCGCAAAGTATCCCCGTATCCCGTCCTTTATTCGCCCAGCACGCGGGTCATATAGGGCTCATAGGCCTCCACCTGGGATTCGATGTAGTCCTCGATGCCCATGCGGCGAAGCTCTTCAAAGTAGTCATCCAATTGATCCAGGGGGCGGATGCCCACGATGAATTTCGCGGTTTCAGCGGTGACATATTCCTTGATGATGGTCTGCATATCGGAAATTTCCTGGCTCTCCTCAGCGGTGAGGAAGAGATCGGGCAGACGCACCTGGGTCAGATGATCCTTCATGGCCTCGGTCTGGGTCAGCCGCCAATGGCCATCCTTGCCGTCCAGATCGGTATTGGCCATGGCGCTGAAGGTCTTGCCCGTAAGCTGATCCATCACATCCCGATGCTGGGAATCGAAGGGAATGCCCGCCATCTGATGGGAAACCTCGGCCACCTGATCATAGCGGCCCGCAGCGGTGGTATGGGAGCGGATGAACTGATACTGATAGTTGCCCAGGTTGGTGGGCTCGCCGTTAATCAGGGCATCGGTCTTCATGGTGCCGGTTTCATCGTAATACCAGCCGGTCACGGTCACATTGCCCTGGGTGCAGAGCGCGGTGCCCGCCATGGGGCCGTTGGAATAGAGGGTGCCGCCCTCGGGGGAGAACATGTAATCCATGATGTCAATGATCTTTTCCCGCACCTCGGGCTTCACCTTGGAGGATACATAGGTCGTAAAGAGGGTGTAGGGCAGATTGGTTCGATCCATGGGATTGGCGCCGTATTCGCTGCTCATGGGCGGCAGCGCAACCCAGGCTTCATAATCCCCCTGCAGGGCGTTCATATTGCTGTCATTGAAAACGCCGCAGTATCCGGCACTGATCAGGCCCCGGGCGGTGCTGGTATCCATGGTGAAATAATCGGGAGAAACCAGGCCCTCGGTATACACCGTATTCCAGAATTTGATGAAATAGCGGGCTTCCTCGGTATAGCAGGGCAGCACAACCTTGCCATCCTTGATCGTAAAGGCAGCGCCGTAGGCATCGGGAGAGCCGCAGAAGCCCAGGGCCACCCACACGGGATTCATGGCGCCCCGGCCATTATCCACCAGCGGCAGATTGTTTTCGCCCAGGTTCATGGGATCCTTTTCCTTGAAGGTGCGCAGCACATTCAGATACTCATCCAGATTGGTGGGGATCTCCAGATTGCAGGCCTTCAGCCAGTCAACATTGATATTGATACGGTAGGTATTGCCCAGCGCGCCCGAGGAATCGAAATAATTGTATCCGGCGATCTGGGGCAGCGCATACAATTTGCCATCCGGCGCAATGGAATTGTTGAAGGCCTCGGGATAATCCTCCCGGGCGGCGTAGAGATTGGGCATCCTTTCGGGGGTGATGAACTCATTCCAGTCCATCAGCATGCCTTCCTCCTCGCCATAGCGCATCACCTCATTGCTCTTGAGGCGGATGCCCCAGACGATATCGGGCATGCTGTCCGAGCCGAACATCAGGCTCAGCCGCTGGGCAGTGCTGGTGGCCTGCTCCATTTCAAGCTCTACATTGAATTTTTCTTCCAGGTGCTGGAAGAACCAGACATCCTCGATGTTGTTGGTGGCGGTGGAATGACGCTGGGTGAGCAGCGTGATCTTCACCGGCGCTTCCTCGGCAATTGCCGCGCCGATGCCGCCGGTCAGGCTCATCAGCAGCACCAATGCCGCCAGGGCAGAAAGTAACCGTCGTGTCATGGAAAAACCCTCCTTTTATTTTTGCGCCGTCTGGCGCTTGGAGCAAGGAAAAGCGGGAGAGGGGAAAGCGCCCTCCTATCCCTTTACAGAGCCCACCATCACGCCCTTGACAAAATAGCGCTGAATGAAGGGATACACCATCAGCATCGGCGCGCTGACAATCAGCACCAGCGCATATTTCATCACGATGGCCAGGTTGGAGCGATTGGTCAATTCCTCAATAATATCGGCGCTTAAACCGCCGCCATTGGCAAGCGCATCCTCCAGCGCGGTTTCATTGGTAATCAGGATGCGGCGCAGCACCAGGCTCAGGGGCTGATATTCCACCTTGGTCAGATAAATCATGGCGTTGAAATAGCCGTTCCAATGCCCCACAGCATAATACAGGCACATGACCGCGATAATGGGGGCGGACAGGGGCAGCGCAATTTTGAAAAACAGGCCAAAATCCGTGCAGCCATCGATGCGCGCCGCCTCATACAGGCTTTCGGGAATGCTGTTGGCAAAATAGGTGCGGGTGACGATCATGTTATGGATGCTCAGGCCGCCGCTGACAATCATCACCAGCGGATTATTGACAAGCCCCAATTGCCGGAAGAGGATATAGGTGGGGATCATGCCGCCGCTGAAATACATGGTAATCAGGAAATACCAGGTAATGACGGTATGGCCGATGGTATGCTTGCGGCTCATAACGAAGGCGGTGGGGATGGTCAGAAACAGATTGAAAAGCGTGCCAAAGACCGTGTAATAAATCGTATTGCGATAGCCAAGCCAGATCTGGCTGTTTTTCAGCACCGCCTCATAGGCCGTCAGCTGGAAGCCCACGGGCCAGAGGCCCAGTTTGCCCGTGGCCACGGCATTGAAATCCGAAAAGGAGGCAATCAGCGAATAATACAGCGGATAGATAAAGATCACCGTCAGGAGCAGCAGAATCAGGATATTGATCCCATCAAACAGGGAAATTCGCCGCCGCGCTTTCATCATCGCTTCCCCCTTTCTTAGAACAGTCCCGTTTCGGAGACGGATTTCACAATGCGGTTTACAAACAACAGAATCAGAATATTGACGATATTATTGAAAAGACCAATGGCGGAGGAATAGCTGTACTGGGCGTCAATCAGGCCGATATTATACACATAGGTGGAAATGACCTGAGATGCCTCGATATTCAGATCATTCTGCAGAAGGAAGATCTTGGAATAGCCCACCGACAGAAGGCCGCCAGCACGCATGATAAAGGCAATGGCCACCGTGGGCAGAATGCCCGGCAGATTCACATACCGGATCACCTGCATGCGGTTGGCGCCGTCAATCCGGGCCGCCTCAATCAGCTCCACCGAGATATTGGCCAGGGCCGATACATACAGGATGGAATCCCAGCCCATATTCTGCCACATGCCCGACCAGACATAGATGGATGAAAAATACTGCGGGAAGGAAATGAAGGAGGTTCTTTTGCCCCCCAGCAGCGCAATCAGATTATTGATGGGGCCATTGGCGCGATCCAGCATCATCAGCACCAGGGAGCAGACCACCACATCCGACATGAAATGCGGCGCATAGCTGACCATCTGCACGGTTTTTTTCAGCTTGACGGCCCGCACCTCATTGAGCATCAGCGCCAGGATAATGGGCAGCGGGAAGGTGCAGAGGGAATAGAGCGTAATCGAAAGGGTATTGCGGAGCATCTTGATGAAATTGGGATGGGATACAAAGCGGAAAAAATGCTTGAGTCCCACCCAATCGCTGCCCGTGATCCCCCGGGAGGGGCGATAATCCCGAAAGGCAATCTGCACGCCATACATGGGCGCATATTCGAAAATCGCGATATAGATGATCGCCGGAAGCAGCAGCACATACATCCGCCAATTATCCGCAATGGCTCTGCGGAGGCTGCGCCCGGCCCTGACCCAGAAATTCGGCATGTGGATCGATCCCCCTTCGGCATGCTGCGGGCCTGTTTTCCCGCAATCGCTGCCTCCATTTTGCACGATGGAAAGGATGATTTCAATCGTTAAAATGTCGGAAACGATATAAAAAAGGCTGAAATATACTGTTTTTGCCCGTTTTTCAGGGAAAAAGGGCGCGCTCCCTCATCGGAATTGGGTGGGCGTGCAGCCCGTAATCTCCTTGAATTTCTTGATGAGATTGGATACGCTTCGATAGCCCACCTGCTCGGCAATCTCGTTGACCGTCATTTCCGGATGGGAAAGCAAAAGATGCTTGACCTGCTCGATCCTCAGATTGGTCAGATATTCCTTAAAGGCAGCGCCCGTTTCCTTCTTGATCATGGTGCTGATGTAATCCTCGCTCAGGCCGAATTTATCCGATATCTGCCCCAGGCTCAGATCGGGATCATAGACATTGGCCACCACATATTCCACAATGGCGTGGGAGATGCGCTGGCTGCTCTGCTCGCTCTGGCAGGGGGGCATGGCATCCGCCGCCGCGCTCAGAAGGATGCTTAACTCGCTGGCAAAGGTATCCGCATCGGGCAGAAGATGCAGCGTCTGCAGCGTTTTCATATCGATATTCTGCAGGCTCTGCTTTTCCATGGCGTTGCGAAGCTCAAACAGAAAGCCGTGTATTTCCTGCTTCAGCTCATCCGTATTCCGCGTTTTTTCCTTGAGCATGGCCGCAAGCAGGGCGCATTCCTCCGCAATGCCCTGGGCATTCCGCGCCCGGACACAGCCGGACAGCCGATGGGCACTGCGCTCCAGCCCGGAAGCCCACGTCTTGCCCTCCAGATATTCATAACTTCGCGCCGTCAGCGCCTGCATATAGGAGATGGGCAGCAGCTTGGGCGATTCAAAGATTTCGCCCCCATGAATGATGGCCTCCGGCCTGTTCAGGCGCTGGCGCAGCATGGCAATCAGCCAGGGCACGGTAATCGTGCTGTCAAAATCCGCCAGCACGGCGATATTCCGATCATCCGCAATATAGGCGGCATAGAGATGATAATGGGCGTCCTCCGCGCTTTCCAATTGCCGCATGATCGCCCAGGCCTCCCCTTCCGGGCAAAACGCCGCATCCAATAGCAGCACGCTGCAGCGCCCCCGCTCAAAGGAAATATGAAAACTTTGCCATTTTGAGAGCATTTCTTCGCTGCAATACCCCCGAAGAATGGAAACCAGCAGGGTATTGCGCATCTGCTCCAGCGATTGATTGCTGATTTCCTCCATCTGGCTGAGAATCGTTTCCAGCTGATGGATTTCATCAATCGCATCCCGTCCGCCGGGACGATAATGGCGGATCAGCCGCCAGAGCGGATGCAGGCTGAGATAGGAAAGGGCATAGGCCGCCAGCAGCACGGCGGCCAGCCCGCCCAGGATCGAAAAGGCCTGCCGCCAGGGCCGCTGCGTATAGGCCCGCAGCACGCCGGAATAATCCAATACCGCATGAATCTGCACCCGCCCATTGGCGGAAGCCGCGCTCAATACCGATTCCTTGCCCGTTTCGCCGGAAAAGCCCACCATTTCGGTATCGCTGATCAATACGCGCATATCCTGATAGCGCCCCGTACCGGCATGATGAATGCGCTGCATGATCTGATTGGGGGTGAGAATAAAGCAAAGCACCGCCCGCCCCGCCGCATCCCCGCCATTGGAAAAGCGGATGGGAAACACGGCCAGGAAGCGCTGCTGAAACTGGCGGATCATGGGCTGCTGCGCCAGGAGCAATTCCTCGCCCAGCGCCAGGGCCTCCCCCTGGGAAATCTGCAGCACGGAGGGGGCATAATACTCAAAATAGGCGCTGCTGCCGCTGCTGGTAAAAATGCGCCTTTCGCCGGGATACATGAGAAAATACTGCTTGCTCAGGGCGGAATAATTCACAAAATATGGAAAGGAACGCAGCAATTCAATATCCTTATAGCGGCTGGTCGCCAGAAAGGAGGGCTGATAATTGGGATCGATGCTGATCATGATCGAAAGATCCATCAGCGCCTGATACTGATCCTCCAGATCATCGGCCATGATGGTCATATTCTCCAGCGCATTTTCCCGCTCGGCCTGCACCAGCTGATCCATGGAATGGCGCAGCATCAGCACCGATACCGCGCCCGATGCCAGCGCCAGCGCCAGAAAATAGAGAATGGTATATCGATAAAACCTTGGTGAGCGCTTGGTTTTGCGCAGCATGGTGTTTTTCACCCCTTGCGTCTGTTTTTGATCCGGGAAGTATCACCATCTGTATTCACAAATATGATCATTTCTCCAATTCCTTTTACGGCAATTTATTATAGACTCCGGTTTCCTTTGATTTCAATATCTAAAACCGGGAATTGAATGCGCAAATTCCCGACAGGCAAGGCCCTTTTCCCTCCTGCTTCCGCCCCCGCCGCTGTTTTTGCGCTGTTTTTTCAATTTTGCCCCCGCATAGGAATTCTTGTCACTCTCTGGGAAAAATGCTATAATAGAATCGTCCCGATTTACGAGAAAAAGCCGTTAAAGCCGATAATGAGGATTGCATCATGAACTGGCTGCAAAAATGCGGGGTCTGGCTGGCATGCCGCGGCGCCGGAAGGCGGGCCGGGGAAGCAGAGGGCGATTGGCCGCCGGAAAAGGCGGATTTTGTGCGGCAGTATCCTGCCGTGCTTTCCATATGCCATCGTCTTTCCGCCCAGATTTCTCTGCCGCCCCAGCGGCTGGCCCTGCGCTATATGGTCTCCGTTCTGGAGCAGGAAGAGGAGGAAAGCTGGTGGCGGGAAAACGGCGTTTATCTCACCCAGCCCTGGTTTATCTATGAATTCTGCCGCCGGCATCAGTTGCTCAGCGCCGCCGCGCTGCCGCCCCGGCCGCCGCTGATGATCCTTTGGCCCCAGGGGCAGGAAAACGCCCCCGTTCTTTCTCTCCGTCTGGAGCGGGCGCTGCATACGCCCCGGGAGGGCACGCTTTTTCTGGAGGGCGTCCTGGAAAAGGAGCAGGAGGAAATGCTCCGGGAAGCGGGCTTTCAGGAAACGGAGGGGCAATGGCGCCGGGAAATTGACGAATGCGCCGGGTCCCTTCTGGATCGGGGGGCGGAAATCGGGGCGCGGCTATTGGAAGCGGGGGCCGCTCTCCAGCTTGAGGAGGAGCGGCTGAAGGAAAAGATTCTGGCCCATGATTTTGAAGCGGAGCATCGCTACTGGGTGATCGCCGCGGCCCAGGAAAACGAGCTATTGCTGCGCTATCCCTATGATACGGCGCTGAACCGCTATGTGCGTCTGGCTGGGGGCAGATGGAATGGCAGGGAAATGCGCTTTCCCATCCGCGCCGCAGACAGGCTGGAGGAAATCATCCACCTCTATCCTTTCCGCTGCACCCGGGCGGCGCAGCAGCGGCTGGATGCCTGGCAGCGCGCCCTGGCCCAGGCCACGATCTATCGCCAGCGGCCCTGGAAGCAGCGCTATCCCACCGCCGCGCCGGAGGATATGTTTCACAGCCTGCTCAGAAGCGAGCGGCCGGTACTGGATGATTTATTGGACTGCGATGAATGATGCCCTTCATCCCCTGCAATGGCAGGCCTTCAATAAGCTCAAGGGGCTGCGGGTGGGCGCATTATACATGGATCGCCAGGATGGCAAAATGCGCACGGTGGCCCAGCTGATCCGCTATCGGCTGGAAAAGAACAAAATCGACGGCGTGCTATGGCTGGCCACGCATCGCCGCCTGCCCCTGCTACAGGCGGGCATCCAGCGGTATCTGCCCGCCTATTCCTGCCGCATCTTCCTTTCAGGCATCGAATGCCTCTCCCATGCGCTGGATAAATTCGAGGCGCTGATGGCGCTGGCAGGGAAAAGCCGGATGATGCTGATCATCGATAACGGGCTGCTGATCAAAAATATCCGCGCCCTGCGCACGCAGCGGGTCATCGCCCTGAGCCAGCGCTGCCCCTATCGGCTGCTGATCAGCGATCTGCCCTTTTCCTGCCATGCCGCCGATATTTTCGCCCAATGGTATGCCCTGGACTGGCGGATTCTGGGCTATCGCAGCTATTGGGGCTTCTGCCTCAATCATATGCAGGATGGAAAGCGGGGCCTGCGCAATACCGATTATCTGGCCCGTGCCATCGCCCCCTACTGCGTTCAGGTGCAGCGGGAGGAAATCCAGGCCGCCGCCGGGCGCAGGGAATATGTATGGAAATTTTCGCTGCCCCCCGCAGCCGTGGCGGAATACAAAAGCGTCATGCAGCGGTTTCTGGTAAACGGCCTCTACAGCAATACCGGGGTGTATCAATTGCTCCAGGCCTGCCAGCATGTGATCTGCGGGCGGCGGGTGCTGCAGGATTATCCCCTGATCACGGCGCCCCTCTACGCCGCCCCGGCGGAGGATCCCCGGCTGCAGGCGCTTCTGGAGGTGCTGCCCCATTTCCCGGAGCAAAGAATCCTGATCCTCTGCCGCTATCATTACGAAATGGAGGCCATTTTTGCTGCCCTTTCCCGGCGCTTTGGGCCGGAGCAGGTTTCCCGCTATCCCTTTTCGGCGCGGGAGCAGCCGCGCCGGCTGATGCTGATGAATGTATTTACGGATGAAAGGGAAAACGCCCGGCTGAAGGCCCAGGTAATAATCTATTACAGCAACGAATGGAATTGGCGCAAGCGCCAGGAAAAGGAGCGCCAATGCCAGAATGCCCTGGGCAGCGGCACGCTGCAGATCGTCAGCCTGGCCGCTGCGGATACCGTGGATATCCTGATTCTCAGAAGCATCTGGAAAAAGGAAAGCCTGATCAATCAGCTTCGGAAGGAGCTGATGAAGAACACCTGAAAAAAGCAGGAGAAAAGCATGGCCAAGATCTATACCCAGGAGGATGTACTGACCGCCGCGCTCAAGCGGCTGCGCATCATATTTGCGCAGTTTGATCATGTCTATTTTTCCGTTTCCGGCGGAAAGGACAGCAGCGTCATGGTGCAATTGGCGGAAAAAATCGCCGCCGAAATGAACCGCACCTATGATGTGCTTTTTATCGATATGGAGGCCCAGTACGCCCGCACCATCGCCCATATCGAGGTGCTGAAAAGGCTGCCGCATATCGGGCGCTTTTATCATGTGGCGCTGCCGCTGGCCCTGCGCAATGCCGTTTCCATGCTGCAGCCCAAATGGATCTGCTGGGATGAAAAGCAAAGGGATTTATGGGTGCGTCCCCTGCCCGAGGATGCCATCACCCTGCAGAATTGCCCCTTTCCCTTTTTCCGCCCCGGCGAGGAATTTGAGGAATTCATTTACGAATTTGCCGCCTGGTATCAGCAGCAGCATCAGGGCAGAATCGCCTGCGGGGTGGGCATCCGGGCGGATGAAAGCCTGAATCGCTTTCAGACCATCGCCTTTTATGAGCGCAAGGAGCAATGGCAGGATCTGCACTGGACCACCCGCATCATCCCCGACGGCTACAATTTCTATCCCATTTACGATTGGCGGGTGGAGGATATCTGGGGCGCGGTAAGCCAGCTTGATCTGAAATTCAATGAGATATACGAGCTGATGTACAAAAACGGCCTGAGCATCTATCAGCAGCGGCTCTGCCAGCCCTACGGGGATGATCAGCGCAACGGCCTGGATCAATTCCGCGCCCTGGAGGCCGAAACCTGGGAAAAGGTGCTGCATCGGGTTAACGGCGTGAATTTCGGCAATATCTACTGCCGCACCACCGCCCTTGGCAACATCAAATCCTTCAAGCCCGATTTTATGGATTGGGAGCAGTATACCGTTTTTCTGCTGGAAAGCATCGGGCTCTACAATCGGGCGCTGATGCTGCATTACTACGGCAAAATCAAAAAATTCATCCGCTGGTATGAAAAGCATGAGGGCATTTCCATCAGCGATATTCCCGGCGAGGCGGATAAAAAGCTGGAGCAGCAGAAAAAGGCCATCAGCTGGCGGCGCATCGCCCGGGCCATTGAAAAAAATGATTTCTACATGAAGCGGCTCTCCTTTTCCCAGACCAAATCGGATGAGCGCAAGCTGGAAACCTTCGTGCGCACCTGGAGCAATTTCCTCTCCCCCGATACGCAAACGCTGGATAAGGATCTGCGGCGCTTCATCGAAAGGAATGAATTGGATGCAAATCATCAGACGGACGCGATCTGACCCCGATTTTTATCAGCTGCTGGGGCCTGTCTTTGGCTCCCGGAAAATCGAAAGGGAAACCCGGGATCGCTTTTACGATGACCCGGGCAAAATCTGGTTTCTTTTGCCCGATCTGGGGGCGGCATCCCTGCTGGATGGGGTGATCAAGAATTTCTGGGCGGCCAATGACGAGGCGGCGGAAGGGCTGCTCCTATCCATATTGGCCGAATCCGCGGCGGCGCGGGGCATTGTGCCCCAGGCCTACCGGGAGGCATTTGAAAAAATGGGCTTCCGCATCCGGCCCTACCAGAAAAATTTTCTGGAGGTCAGCCATGAAAAAGATTGATTTTCCCGTGCTGAATGTGAAAATGGTGCCCCTTCACAAGGTCGTCGCCAATGATTACAATCCCAATCGCATGGCTGGGCCGGAAATGAATCTTCTGCGCATTTCCATTGAGGAGGATGGCTATACCCAGCCCATCGTCACCTATTATGACGCGCAGCAGGATCGCTATGAGGTGGTGGATGGCTTCCATCGCTATCTGTGCGCCCGGGAATTTTTCCATCTGGAGGAAATCCCCGTGGTGGTGATCGATAAGCCGCTGGATCAGCGCATCGCCAGCACCATCCGCCATAACCGCGCCCGGGGCACCCATCAGATCGTGGATATGTCCCAGATCGTGCTTTCCCTGACGCAGAAGGGCTGGGATGATCAGCGGATCTGCAAATATCTGGGGATGGAATTGGATGAGGTCATCCGCCTCAAGCAGATTACAGGCCTCAAGGAGGCCTTTGCCCAGCATGTCTTCTCCAAATCCTGGGTAGAATTTGAACGCCGCCTGGAGGAGGAAGAGAAGGAAGCCGCCCCTGAAGACCATCAGGAAAGCCCGCCCCCAGGCGCGGAAGAGGAAGAATAGCATGCTGTATGTAACCCGGCTGATTAAGGAAAGGGATGAAACGGGCTATCCCTTCTCCGTGCCCGCCATTAAGGCCACCCAGACAGTGGATTTTTCCGCGCCGGTGACCATTCTCTGCGGGGATAACGGCAGCGGCAAATCCACGCTGCTTTCCATCCTGGCGGCCAAGCTGCGCGCCGTGCGCATCGGCCAGGGCATCATCGAGCGGGAAAAGGCTGCCTTTCTTTCCCAGGATGCCTTCACCCTGCATAAGCGCGCCGCCAGGCGGAATTTTTTCTTTTCCGCGGAGGATTTCATCGCCTATATTACCTGGGTCAGCCAAACCCAGGAGGAGGCCCGGGCCGAAATAGCGCGGATTGATGCCGATCCTACCATTGCGGATAAAAGCTACGCCAAAATGCCCCATCTGCATACGCTGGCCGATCTTGACGGCCTTTACGCCGGGGATCTGGCCCGGCAATCCCATGGCGAGGGCTTTCTGGATTTCTTTCAGTCCCGGCTGAACCCCGGCGGGCTGTATCTGATGGATGAGCCGGAGGGCGCGCTATCCTACGAAAAGCAATTCGCCCTGGCCCTGATGATCCGGGAGGGCGCGGCCCACAGCCAGTTTATTCTGGCCACCCATTCCCCCATTCTTTCCGCCATTCCCGGCGCGCAGATTCTGGAGGCCACGGAAAACGGCTTTCTGCCCCGGGCCTATGAGGAATTGGAAAGCATCCGCTTCCTCCAGCTTTTTATGGCCTGCCCCGCCCGGATGTTCCGATAAAAAAGCCGCTGCGGCAGGTTTTTCCGCAGTTTGCCTGATCCCATAAAAAAGGCCCTCCAGCGCCCCAAAAGGACGCCGAAGGGCCATTTTATTGTAACTAAGGCTTAGTACATTCCGCCCATGCCGGGGTTGGCAGCGGGAGCGGCGGGTTCGGGCGCGGGAATATCGGTCACCAGAGATTCGGTGGTGAGTACCATCGCGGCCACGGAGGCAGCATTCTGCAGGGCAGAGCGGGTCACCTTGGTAGGATCGATGATGCCGCGATCGATCATATCCACATATTCACCCTTCAGGGCGTCATAGCCATAGCCAACCTTGCGGCTGCGGCGGATATTTTCAATGATCACAGCGCCGTCGATACCGGCATTCAGCGCGATCTGGCGCATGGGCTCTTCCATGGCGCGAAGCACGATCTGCACGCCGGTCTTGGCATCGCCCGCATTCTTGGAAACCAGGGCCTGCACCTTGGTGATGGCGTTGAGCAGGGCCACGCCGCCGCCGGGAACGATGCCCTCTTCCACAGCCGCACGGGTAGCGGCCAGGGCATCCTCAATGCGCATCTTGCGCTCCTTCATTTCGATTTCGGTGGCCGCGCCAACCTGGATCACGGCTACGCCGCCAGCCAGCTTTGCCAGGCGCTCCTGGAGCTTTTCGCGGTCATAATCGCTGGTGGTTTCGGCGATCTGGGCGCGGATCTGGGCCACGCGATTGGCGATTTCGGCCTTATCGCCGGCGCCGTCGATGATGGTGGTGTTTTCCTTATCCACCTTCACCTGATGGGCCTGGCCCAGCATATCGATGGTGGTTTCCTTCAGATCCAGGCCCAG
>CAZJUJ010000015.1:0-44543 GCA_964549135.1 uncultured Oscillospiraceae bacterium
CTTTTGCGTCAAAAGTGGTTCCCCCGCACCCCCTCCGAAAACCGGCTCTGGATGATACAAAAAGAAAAAACCAAATTGGATGCCAGTGAAGCAATCAGGAACAAGCAGTAAGAAAGAAAACAGCAATGCTTCTGCCAAACGCGGGAGCATGGGACAGAGATTTTTGCGGGAGGATGCTTTTGTGCCACAAGTACCCTCCCGCACCCTCCCGAAAACCAGGGAGACGGGGAGGAATATTTGCGGGGGAACCACTTTTGCGTCAAAAGTGGTTCCCCCGCACCCCCTCCGAAAACCGGCTCTGGATGATACAAAAAGAAAAAACCAAATTGGATGCCAGTGAAGCAATCAGGAACAAGCAATAAGGAAGAAAACAGTAATGCCTCTGCCAAACACGGAAGCATTGCTGTTGTTTTTCTAATTGCTATTCCCTTTTGCTGATCTGGCATTCAATTTGGCAGGATGCCTCCATGAACCATCCAGAGCCGGTTTTCGGGAGGGTGCGGGAGGGGAATTTTGACTCAAAAGTCTCCTCCCGCAATTATTTTCCCGTCTCCCACCCCCGGTTTTCGGGAGGGCGCGGGAGGGTGCTTTTGACGCAAAAGCATCCTCCCGCAAAAAATCCCGTTCTCCCGTCCCCCGTTCCCTTACAGCAGGGGCTTGAGCAGCGCGAAGGCCGCGGCGGCGTCCTTTTCCATATCCTGCGTACCGGCCTCTATGCTCACATCGCCCGCGTAGCCCATATCCCGAAGAATGGAGAAAATGGCGGCATAATCCACGCCATCGCCGGGGCGCGGATAATCCCGGGAACTCAGATCGGGCAGGGGATGGCTGATGTGGACATGGCGCAGGGCCTTGCCCGCATTTTTCAGGCTCTCCATGGGCTCATTGCCGCAGACCATATGGAAGGTATCGGCCAGGGTATAGACCCGGGGCAGATTCAGCACCGCCGAAAGCAGCACGCCCTCCGAAACGTAATTGAGAATATTGCATTCCCGGGCGCGGAGCGGCTCCAGCGCAATATCGATATCATATTTTTCGCCGTATTGATTGGCCAGACGCAGAAAATCGGCGATCTGCCGCCAGGCCTGGCTGAATTCCCAGCCCGCAGGCACGCCGCGCGCCCCGCCGCTGCCCAGCACCGCCAGCTTCACCCCCAGCCGATGCGCCCGGGAAAAGGCGATTTCAAGATAATCCGCCCATTTTTCGGGATCGGCATCCGGGCCGGTCAGCTTGATATGGCCGGGAAGAAAGCAATTGCATTTCAGAATGGGGGCAGGCAGCCCGGGCGCTTTTTCCGCCAGCGCCTCAAATTCCGCTTCCTCCATGCCGGCAATCTGCGAAAGATTCCCCTCAATATAATCATAACCAAGACGAGCAGCCAATTCACTGTTGGCAGGCGAGGTGCATAAGCCAAGCCGCATGTTCTTCATCCTCCTTTGCATCCCCTTCATGGGGTTATAGTGTATCACGCCCGCGCGGTTCCGTCAATCCAAAATCCCCATGCGCCCTGCCGGGGCTGTTTTTTTCCTGTTTTTCGCTTTACAAGCGCTTGATTACATGTATAATTGTATACACATGTTCACGAAAGGAGCGTGCTGCGCCGATGCTGGAGATTTCCCCCAAGACGAATTTATTGGAGCAGAAGAGCTATCGCTATTCCCTGCAGGATGTGGATGAGCCCAATCTTTACCGGGATATTTATGATTATGAGAGCATTCCCCGGGTGCCCTTCAATCATCGCCGGGTGCCCATGGGCATGCCGGAGGAGATCTGGATATCGGATACCTCCTTCCGGGATGGGCAGCAATCGGCCGATCCCTATACGGTGGATCAGATTGTGGATTTGTATAAGCTGATGAGCAAGCTGGGCGGGCCATACGGGATCATCCGGCAGACCGAATTTTTCATTTACAGCAAAAAGGATCGGGATGCCATCGCCCGCTGCCAGGATCTGGGGCTGCAATTCCCCGAAATTACCACCTGGATTCGCGCCAGCAAGGAGGATTTCAAGCTGGTGCGGGATCTGGGCATTCGGGAAACGGGCATTCTGGTCAGCTGCAGCGATTATCATATCTTCAAGAAAATGAAAATGAAGCGCAGCGAGGCCATGAAAAAATACCTGGATACGGTGGCCGAGGCCTTTGAGGCCGGAGTCATGCCCCGCTGCCATCTGGAGGATATCACCCGCGCTGATTTTTACGGCTTTGTGGTACCCTTTGTCAATGAGCTGATGAAAATAAGCCGGGATGCGGGCATTCCCGTGCGCATCCGCGCCTGCGATACCATGGGCTATGGCGTGCCCTATACCGAGGTGGCCCTGCCAAGGAGCGTGCCGGGCATCATCTACGGCCTGCAGCATTATTCCGATGTGCAGAGCGAATATCTGGAATGGCATGGCCACAATGATTTTTACAAGGCCGTTTCCAATGCCGCCACGGCCTGGCTCTATGGTGCCTGCGCGGTGAATTGCTCCCTGCTGGGCATCGGGGAGCGCACCGGCAATATTCCGCTGGAGGCCATGGTATTTGAATATGCCTCCCTCCGGGGCTCCCTGGATGGCATGAACCCCGCCGTCATTACCGAAATCGCCGAATATTTTAAGCAGGAAATGGGCTATGATATTCCCCCCATGACCCCCTTTGTCGGCAAGAATTTCAATGTAACCCGGGCGGGCATCCATGCCGATGGGCTGCTCAAGGATGAGGAAATCTACAATATCTTCAATACCAAAAAGCTGCTCAATCGCCCCGCCTCCGTCATGATTTCCAATACCTCGGGGCTGGCCGGCATCGCCTACTGGATCAACGAGAATTATCAGCTGCCCGCCGCCCAGGCCATTTCCAAGCAGGATCCGTTAGTGCTGGAATTAAAAAAATGGATCGATGCGCAGTTTGAGGGCGGCCGGGTCAGCGCCCTTTCCACCCACGAAATGGAGGAAAAAATCGAGCAGCTGACGGGCGGCCGTCTGTCGCGCCTGTAACCATTGCCATCTCAGGAGGGGTCTTTTATGGAGCATAAAATGATTTCCATTGCCGATCAGGTATTTAATGAATTGGAAAGGGAGATTCTTTCCGGCGTTTATGAGCGTGATGAAATCCTGACCGAAATCAAGCTCAGCGAGCGCATGGGCGTCAGCCGCACCCCCATCCGGGAGGCCCTGCGGCGGCTGGAGCAGGAGCGGCTGATCGAATCCACCAGCAAGGGCGCCCGGGTCATCGGCATCCAGATGAATGATATTTCGGATATCTGCGAAATCCGCATGCGTCTGGAGGGGCTGGCCGCCCGCTGGGTCGCGGAAAGGGCCACGGAGGAGGAAATCCGGGAATTGCAGGCCGCCGTGGAGCTTCAGGAATTCTACACCCAGAAGGGGGATTCGGAAAGCCTGAAGAATACCGATTCCCGCTTCCATCAGATTATCTACGTCCTCTGCGGCAGCCCCACCATGCGTGATACCCTGGAGCCATTGCACCGAAAGCTGCTCAAATACCGAAAGGCCTCCTTTTCCTTCCCGGAAAGGGCGCTGGAATCCCTGCATGAGCATCAGGCCATTCTCCGGGCCATTCAGAGCCGCAGCGGAAAGGAAGCAGAGGAGCTGACCATCCTGCATATCCGCAACGCCAGAGAATGCATTTTGAAAAGAGGGAAGTAACATGGGATACACCATTGCACAGAAAATCATTCAGGCCCATCTGATTTCCGGCGAAATGAAACCGGGCAGCGAAATCGCCCTGAGAATCGATCAGACCCTGACCCAGGATGCCACCGGCACCATGGCCTATCTGGCCCTGGAAAGCATTGGCATTCCCCGGGTGAAGACAGAGCTTTCGCTGGCCTATATCGATCATAATACCCTGCAGTGCGGCTTTGAAAACGCCGATGATCATCGCTATATCCAGTCCGTCGCCCGGAAATACGGGGTGTATTTTTCCCGTCCCGGCAACGGCATCTGCCATCAGGTGCATCTGGAGCGCTTCGGCAAGCCCGGCAAAACCCTCATCGGCTCTGACAGCCATACCCCCACCGCCGGGGGCCTGGGCATGCTGGCCATGGGCGCGGGCGGCATGGATGTGGCGGTGGCCATGGGCGGCGGCGCGTATTATATCGCCATGCCCAAGATGTATAAGGTCAATCTCACCGGCCGCCTTTCCCCCTGGGTCAGCGCCAAGGATGTGAGCCTGGAAATTCTGCGCATTCTTTCCGTCAAGGGCGGCGTAGGGGCCATTATGGAATGGGGCGGCGAGGGTGTCAGGACGCTTTCCGTGCCCGAGCGCGCCACCATCGCCAACATGGGGGCGGAATTGGGGGCCACTGCCTCCATCTTCCCCTCCGATGAAATCACCCGGGATTTCCTGCGCCTCCAGGGAAGGGAAAATGATTTTGTCCCCCTTGAAAGCGATGCCGATGCGGAATATGACCGGGTCATCGAGATCGATCTTTCCGCACTCACGCCTTTGGTGGCCTGTCCCCATTCCCCGGATCGGGTGGTTCCCGCCGCACAGAAGCATGATATTCCCGTATCCCAGGTCTGCATCGGCTCCTGCACCAATTCCTCTTTGCAGGATATGCTGCGGGTGGCTGCCATCCTCAAGGGCAGAACCATCGCCGATTCTGTCAGCCTCTCCATCTCCCCCGGCTCCCGCCAGGTGCTTTCCATGCTTTCCGAATGCGGGGCGCTCAGCGATATGATTGCCGCCGGGGCCCGGATATTGGAATGCGCCTGCGGCCCCTGCATCGGCATGGGCTTCTCCCCCGCCTCCGCCGGGGTTTCCGTGCGCACCTTCAACCGCAATTTTGAGGGCCGCTCCGGCACCCGGGATGCCCAGGTCTATCTGGCCTCCCCCGAGGTGGCCGCCGCCTCCGCCCTGACCGGCTTCATTACCGATCCCAGGGAGCTGGGCGATATGCCCGCCGTTTCCCTGCCCGATGCCTTCCTCATCAACGACAGCGGCGTTCTGCCCCCTGCCGATCCAGAAAGCGCAAAAATGCTTACTGTGGAGCGCGGCCCCAATATCAAGCCCTTCCCCAAGGGCGAAGGGCTGCCCGACCGGATGACGCTGCCCGTTTCCCTGAAGGTAGGCGATCATATCACCACCGATCATGTGATGCCCGCCGGGGCCAAGATTCTGCCCTATCGCAGCAATATTCCCAAGATGGCGGAATTCTGCTTCTCCGTCTGCGATGAGGGCTTCCCTGCCCGGGCCATGGCCCTGGGCCGCTCCTGCATCGTGGGCGGCGCCAATTACGGTCAGGGCTCCTCCCGGGAGCATGCCGCCCTCGCCCCCCTGCATCTGGGGGTGCGCATGGTCATTGCCAAATCCTTCGCCCGGATTCATGCCGCCAATCTGATCAACGCCGGCATTCTGCCCGTCACCTTTGAAAACCCGGCGGATTATGAAGCGCTTGATCAGGGCGCGGTACTGGAAATGGAAAATCTGCATGAAAGCGCCGCATCGGGCCGCATCGCCGCCCGGCTTCAGGGCAGCGATCATATCATCTTCCTTTCCTGCTGCCTGACCGAGCGGCAGATGGGCATCCTGCTTGCGGGCGGGCTGCTCAATTACACCAGAGAAACGGGGGTATAAGCCATGGATCAGCAATTCATTGAGCAGGCGGTTCAGCATTACCGGCGCCTTCTGGAAAGCCAGATCAGCCGGGCGGAGGGCATGGAGCAGGAAAGCCAGGCCCCGAAAAAGGAGCGCATCGTGATCGGTCTTGACGGGGGCGATGGCATCGGCCCCATCATTACCGCCCAGGCGCAGCGCGCCCTGGAGCAGCTGCTCCGGAAGGAAATCGCGGAGGGAAAAATCGAACTGAAAACCATTCACGGGCTGACGCTGGAAAACCGCATGGCCTGCCAGCAGGCCGTGCCCGAGGATGTACTCCGGCAGATCAAGGCCTGCGATGTGCTGCTCAAGGGCCCCACCACCACGCCCTCCGGCGGCACCATGGAAAGCGCCAATGTGGCGCTGCGCCGGGAATTGGATCTCTTTGCCAATGTGCGCCCCGTTTCCGTGCCCGAGGAAAATATCGATTGGACATTCTTCCGGGAAAATACCGAGGGCGAATATACCCTGGGCAGCAAGGGCATTGAGTTGCCCGGCCTGCTGACCATGGATTTCAAGGTGACCACCGAGGCGGGCACCCGGCGCATCGCCCGGGCGGCCTATGATTTTGCCCGGGCCAACGGCAAAACCCATGTGGCCATCGTTACCAAATCCAACATCATGAAAAAAACCGACGGCATGTTTTCCCGCATCTGCCATGAAATCGCCGCGGAATACCCGGGCATTGAAACGGATGAATACTATATCGATATCATGACCGCCAATCTGATCAATCCCGCCATCCGCAGCCGTTTTCAGGTTTTCCTTCTGCCCAATCTTTACGGCGATATCCTCACCGATGAGGCCGCCCAGCTGCAGGGCGGCGTGGGCACGGCGGGCAGCGCCAATACCGGCAGCAAATATGCCATGTTCGAGGCCATCCATGGCTCCGCTCCCCGCATGATGGAGCAGGGGCTGGGGGATTATGCCAATCCTGAAAGCATCCTGCGGGCAGCAGTCATGCTGCTGCGCCATATCGGGCTCGGCAATCATGCCGAAACGCTGAGCTGCGCCATCGATCAGGCCGCCGGGGAATGCCCCGTCACCGGCGAAAAAGACGGGCATACCTGCCGGGAATTCGGCGATGCGCTGCTCCATGCGCTGGATCAGCCCTGAGCAGACGGGGATAATATTGCGGGGGAACCACTTTTGTGTCAAAAGTGGTTCCCCCGCACCCCCTCCGAAAACCAGCTCTGGATGAAACATGGGTGAATCCTGCCGAATTGAATGCCAGATCAGCAAATACGAATAACGATTCGAAAAAACAGCAGCAATGCTCCTGCATTTGGCAAGAGCATTGCTGTTTTGTTTCCTATTGCATATTTTCTCTTGTTTGACCGACACCAAAGCAGGTGTTCTACAACAACAATGTTCTTTCATTTGGCAAGAACATTGCTGCTTTATTCATTACCACTTGCTCTCTTTTGCTTCACTGGCATTCAAAGTGGTTCTATTTCTCCATGAAACATCCAGAGCCGGTTTTCGGGAGGGCGCGGGAGGGTGCTTTTGACGCAAAAGCATCCTCCCGCAAAAATTCCCGTTCCATCCCCTACAGCTTTCTTGGAGGGGCGCGGGGAACCATTCTTTGGCAACAAAGAATGGTTCCCCGCAGTTATTATTCCCCGTCCCTGGCCCGTGTTATTCAATCACCGTTCCATCGGGATGGAAGACGGGCAGTTTTTCCAGATAGATGATATCATCGCGGCTCTGGGCGTCGCCCTCGGCGAGAATAGCCATTTTGCCCACCACTTCGCCGCCGGCCTGGCGCACCAGTTTTTCCACGGCCTTGAGGGATTCGCCGGTAGAGATCACGTCATCCACGATCAGCACGCGCTTGCCGCGGATGAAATCGGCATCCTGCTGATCGATGCAGAGCAGCTGACGATTTTCGGTGGTGATGGAGGTCACCTCGGTAGAAAATACATTGCGCATGTAGAGCTTGGGGGCCTTCCGGGCGATGAGATAGCGGTTTTCCCCATGCTGGCGGGCCATTTCGTATACCAGCGGAATGCCCTTGGATTCGGCGGTAATGAGGATATCATGCTCCGGGGCCACCTTCAGCAGCTCCCTTGCGCAGTTCACCGTCAGCTCCACATCGCCAAAGATGACGAAGGCGCCGATATACAATTCATCATTCACCCGGCAGAGGGGCAAATCCCGGGTCAGCCCGGCCACATGCAGCGGATAAGTCATTTCCATGTTGATCGCTTCCTTTTATAGAATCATTGTGTAAACGAATTTACCATTTATTTTACCAGCTTTCTCCTCCTTTTGTCAATCACCCGCGCATCTAAATAATATACCGCCGTTTTGAATAAAATACGCATATTCGAGAAAATTTTCAAAAAACTATTGCATTTTTATGCGAACAGGTGTATACTCTCAGCGTACTATGAATTTGGAGGAATTTTCTCATGGCAAAGATGCGTGTGTTGCTTGCTTACAGCGGCGGTCTGGATACTTCCATCATCATCCCCTGGCTCAAGGAAAACTATGATTGCGATGTGGTCTGCATGGCGGGCGATGTCGGCCAGGGCGAGGAATTGGAGCCTCTTCACGAGAAGGCCAAGAAGACCGGCGCGGAGAAGCTGTATATTGAGGATCTGCGCAAGGAATTTGTGGAGGATTTCATCTGGCCTACGCTGCAGTGCGGCGCGGTTTATGAAGGCAAATATCTGCTGGGCACCTCCTTTGCCCGTCCCCTGATCGCAAAGCGGCTGGTGGAAATTGCCCATCAGGAAAACTGCACGGCCATCTGCCACGGCTGCACCGGCAAGGGCAATGATCAGGTGCGCTTTGAATTGACCATCAAGGCCTTTGATCCCCATATGAAGATCATAGCCCCCTGGCGAATCTGGGATATCAAGAGCCGGGAGGACGCCATCGATTACGCCAAGGCCCGGGGCATTGATGTGCCGGTTACCAAGAAGCGGCCCTATTCCATGGATAAGAATATCTGGCATCTTTCCCATGAGGGCGGCGAGCTGGAATATCCCGAACTGGAAATGCCCAAGCATGTGCCCCTGGTATGCACCCTGCCCGAGGATGCCCCGGATGAGCCCGAATATGTGAGCGTGGATTTTGAAAAGGGCGTGCCCGTGGCCATCAATGGCGAAAAGATGGATGCCGTGGCCCTGCTGGAAAAGGCCAATGAAATTGCCGCCCGCAACGGCGTGGGCATCGTGGATATGGTGGAAAACCGTCTGGTGGGCATGAAGAGCCGCGGCGTTTATGAAACCCCCGGCGGAACGCTGCTGTACGCCGCCCATGCCAATCTGGAGGAAATCACCATCGATAAGGAAACCCAGCATTATAAGCAGCAGGTGGCGCTGAAATTCGCCGATCTGGTTTACAACGGCCAGTGGTATACCCCCCTGCGGGAGGCACTTTCCGCCTTCGTCACCTGCACCCAGCAGAATGTTACCGGCACCGCCAAGCTCAAGCTCTATAAGGGCAATTGCTTCGGCGCAGGCGTTACCGCCAAGTGCAGCCTCTATATGGAAAAGATCGCCACCTTCGGCGACAGCGAGGATCTCTACAGCCATCATGATTCCGAGGGCTTCATCAATCTCTTCGGTCTGCCCATGAAGGTGCAGGCCCTGGCCAAGGAAGAAATGGAAAAGTAAATCCTGCTCCCGCTGCGAAAATCGGTTTTCCGCTGCTGTAAAAGGCGGCGGGAAACCGTTTTTTCAGGCTGCGGCTGCATTTCGAATGTATGCCGCCCGGCGCCGCTTTTTCTTGCGCTTTCCCTGCGCCTCTGCTATAATAAGGGATATTTTGAAAGGGGGATGATGCCGGATGTTTCCTGTTCTTGCCAGGGCCAGCCTGGGCTCCTCCCGGCGGGTGCTGATCCTGTCGGATGTGCATGCCCATAAGCGTCTGCTGGAAAAGCTTCTGGAAAAGGCCCGCTATACCCCGGATGATATTCTGATTCTGGTGGGAGATCTGCTGGAAAAGGGCCCGGAGAATCTGGATACCCTGCGCTATGTCATGCGGCTCGCCCGGGAGGGCACGGTCTATCCCCTCATCGGCAATGTGGATGATTGGCGGCTGCGGGCCCTCGTCAGCCCGGAGGAAAAGGAGCGGCAGGCCCTGATCCGCACCTCCATCCAGTATAAGGAATGGTGGGGCAGCTGCTGGCTGGATGAAATGTGCCGGGAGATTGGCGAGGAAATGACCGGGCAAATGGATACCCGCCGGATTTTCCCCCGGCTGCTTGCCCATTTTCAGCCGGAGATTGATTTTCTTTCCTCCCTTCCCGCCATTCTGGAAACAGAAAAGATCATTTTTGTCCATGGCGGCATTCCCCATGAGGATACCGCCGCCCTGGCCCGGACGGAAAACCGCCATCAGTTTCTGAAATACGATCATTTTCT
Organism: uncultured Oscillospiraceae bacterium; assembly: GCA_964549135.1. Classification (GTDB taxonomy): domain Bacteria; phylum Bacillota; class Clostridia; order Christensenellales; family Aristaeellaceae; genus RUG563. Next base: position 9,980 of record CAZJUJ010000015.1, read on the forward strand.
GGAGGAGGGCCTCTCCTTTCGGAAATATGTGGCGGTGGGGCATTGGCCCACGGTGCTTTACTGCGGCGGCATTCCCGATTATCGGCCCATCATCGATCATGAGCGCCATATCATTTCCCTGGATGGGGGCTGCGGCGTCAAGCGGGAGGGGCAGCTTAATCTGCTGATCCTGAAAAACGGGGATATCGAAAACATCTCCTGCCTTTCCGCCGATGAATTGCCCCGGGTCACCGCCCTGGATTGCCAGTCCCCTTCCGCAAATCCCCGGCATATCCATTGGGGAAAGCACCGGGTGCAATTGCTTGAGCGGGGCGAAAGCATGTCCAGCGTTCTTTTTGAGGGCGAAGAAATGCAGGTGCCCACCCAATTGCTCTGGGAGGAAAACGGCCAGGTCTGCTGCAATGATATTTCGGATTATCATCTGCCCGTTGAGCCCGGGGATCAACTGGGCGTTATCCTGACCCTCCCCCACGGAATCTACGCAAAGAAGGACAGCATACACGGCTGGTATACCGGCCGATACGAATACAAATGGCAAAGGAGCATGGCTATGAAGCTTTGGGGCGGCAGATTTTCCAAGACAACCAGCGATTTTGTGGATGATTTTCATTCCTCCATTTCCTTTGACCGGCGCATGTATGCCCAGGATATCCGGGGCAGCATGGCCCATGCCAAAATGCTCTGCAAGCAGGGCATTATCAGCAAGGAGGATGAGGAAGCGATTCTCACCGGCCTTTCCGGCATTCTTGAGGATATGCGCGAGGGGAAGATTGATTTTCCCGCCGACAGCGAAGATACTCATATGCTGGTGGAAACCCTGCTGACCCAGCGCATCGGCGAGGCGGGCAAGCGGCTGCATACCGGCCGCAGCCGCAATGATCAGGTGGCGGTGGATGTGCGCATGTACTGCAAGGATACCTGCGATGAGACCCTGGCGCTGCTTCGGGAATTATGCGAATTGCTGCTTTCCCTGGCGAAAGAGCATCTCCATGATATTATGCCCGGCTATACCCATCTGCAGCGGGCCCAGCCCATTACTCTGGCCCATCATCTCATGGCCTATTTTGAAATGTTCCGCCGGGATATAACGCGGGTGCAGCATGCCCGTCAGGCCGCCGATACCTGCCCCCTGGGCAGCGGCGCCCTGGCTGGAACCACCTATCCCCTGGATCGGGAATTCACCGCCCGGGAGCTGGGCTTTGCCCATGTTTCCATGAATAGCCTGGATGGGGTCAGCGATCGGGATTTCCTGCTGGATTATCTCAGCGCCGCCTCCATCGGCATGATGCATCTTTCCCGCTTCTGCGAGGAAATCGTGCTGTGGAGCAGCCTGGAATTTGGCTTCCTTACCCTGGATGACGGCTTCTCCACCGGCTCCTCCATGATGCCCCAGAAGAAAAATCCCGATATGGCGGAGCTGACCCGGGGCAAGACCGGCCGGGTATACGGCGATCTGATGGCGCTGCTTACGGTGATGAAGGGCCTGCCCCTTGCCTATAATAAGGATATGCAGGAGGATAAGGAGGCCTTCTTTGACGCCCGGGATACCTATCTCAAATGCCTGCATGTATTCACCCAGATGCTTGCCACCGCCGTTTTCCGCCTGCCCGCCATGGAAAAAAGCGCAGGCGACGGCTTTGCCAATGCCACCGACTGCGCCGATTATCTGGTGAAAAAGGGCGTGCCCTTCCGGGATGCCCATGCCGTGGTGGGCCGCCTGGTGGCCCATTGCCTGAATGAGGGCTGCGCCCTTGACGCCCTTTCCCTGGATACGCTGAAGGAATTCTCCCCCGCCTTTGAAGAGGATGTCTACGCAGCCATATCCCTGAAAACCTGCGTTTCAGCCCGGAATATTATCGGCGGCCCCGCCCCGGAGCAGGTGATGAAGGCCATTGAAAACGGCGAGGAATGGCTGAAAAAGCAAGCATAATCCCCGGCAATCAAAGCGCGCCCTCCGCTGCCTGCAAACGGCGGCGAAGGGCCGCTTTTTATCTTTTCATGGGAAAGCCGGGGCCGGAGCGATATTTCTGCCGGAATTTCAGGGGCGTACACTGAAACTGCTGCCGGAAGCGCCGGGTGAAATTGCTCTGATCGGCAAAGCCGCACTGGGCGGCAATGGCCTGCACCGATTGCTCGGTTTCCAGCAGCAGCCGCTTGGCCTGGGTCAGCCTGCTCTGGGTCACATACTGCATGGGGCTCATGCCAACATATTGCCTGAAATGCATGGAAAGGCAGCCCGGGCTCACATGATAGCGCCGGGCCAGCCCCTCCAGAGAAAAATCCTCCGCATAATCACGATCCAGCGTATCCAGTATTTCCTGAATGGGCAGCAGCGATGCCTCCGGCGGGCGGCGGAAAAGATCGGGCCGCAGCAGATGCGCCTGGGTAAGAATCAGCGTCAGCAGCGCCTCCAGCCGCATCTCCCGGTATTTTCCCGTCTCCCCGTGGATTTCCTTGAGGCCGGAGAAATAGGCATCAAAGAGCGGCTTTTTCTCTCCCGTATGCAGCACATAGGGAAAGCTGCCCCCGTGCAGCCGGAAGACGGAGAGCAATTCCCCATCCCTGCCAAAGGCCTGCAATTGGTTGGGCGGAATCAGCACATAATACCGGCGATAGGGCGATTGCAGCAGCCGGGTGGCATGCTCCTCAAATTGATTGAGGAAAATCATATCCCCCGGCCCGGCCTCGTATTCCCGGCCAAGGATGCGCATGGATATCCGCCCCTCCGTCAGATACAGCATTTCATAATGCACATGGGTATGAATATGATGGGAAATCAATTGATCGGAATAGACGATTTCAAGCTGCATATTTTCCACCCTTAAATCGAAATTACATAATTTCAGCCGCATTCTATCCAATTCTGCGCCCGTATTTATATTATAATAGAAGCAAGAAAAATGCAAGGGGAGGTTTTCTTCATGCCGCATGAAACATTCCATTACGCTTCCCTTTCGGATATCCGGGATCGGGCGGCGGCGCTGCAGCTCTTTCTTCCATTTTCGGAAAATACCAATTGCCTCTTTGAGCCGCTGGCGCTGGGGCCCGTCACGGCGGCAAACCGCATCGCCCTTCAGCCCATGGAGGGCACCGACGGCACGGCGGAGGGCGCGCCCGGGGAATTGACCCGCCGCCGCTATCTGCGCTTTGCTCGGGGCGGCGCGGGGCTGATCTGGTTTGAAGCGGTAGCCACCGTGCCGGAGGCCCGGGCCAGCGCCCATCAATTGTGCCTGGATGAAAAAAATCTGGATGCCTTTAAGCGTCTGGTGGAGGAAATCAAGGAAACGGGGCTCAGGGAAAATGGCTATGCCCCCATCGTCATCATGCAGGCCACCAATTCCGGCCGCTATTCCAAGCCCCACGGCTTTCCCGAGCCGCTGATTGCCTATAACTGCCCGCCGCTGGAGGATACGCCCCTGCCCGCCCAGCGTATTCTTTCGGATGATACCCTCCGGCGCTATGAGGCCGCCTTTGGCCCGGCGGCTGCCTTTGCCCAGGCGGCAGGCTTTGACGGCATGGATGTGAAATGCTGCCACCGGTATCTGGCCTGTGAATTGCTCAGCGCCTATACCCGCCCCGGCCCCTATGGCGGCAGCTATGAAAACCGCACCCGCTTCCTCAAAAACGCCTATCGCGCCGCGGCGGCGGAAATATCCGGGGATTTCTTCCTCACCAGCCGCCTGAACGCCTATGACGGCTTCCCCTATCCCTATGGCTTCGGCGTAAAGGAAGGGGATATGACCCCCGATTATACCGAGGTCATCCGCCTGATTGGGGAACTGAAAGAGGAATTTTCCATTCCGCTCATCAATATCACCATGGGCAATCCCTACAAAAATCCCCATGTGAACCGGCCCTATGACCGGGGAAACTATATCCCCGATGAGCATCCCCTGACCGGTGTTTCCCGGATGATGAACGGCCTTTCCGTCCTTCAAGCGGCCCATCCTGCCCTTCCGGTTATGGGCTCGGCCTTTTCCTATCCCCGCCAGTTTTCCGCGCAGTTGGCCGCCGGTATGATCGGCGGCGGGCATTGCGCCCTGGCCGGTTTTGGCCGCATGGCCTTCGCCTATCCCGATTTCGTCCGGGATCTGCGGGAAACGGGGGCGCTTGATCCAAAGAAGATCTGCGTTGCCTGCGGCGGCTGCGCCGCGCTGCTTCGCGCCGGTACGCCGGCCGGCTGCATCGTGCGTGATCGGGAGGTGTATCATCCATGAAAAAAATCGCCGTGGTTACCGGCTCCTCCCGGGGGATTGGCCGGGGCATTGCCGATTTGCTCCATGAAAACGGCTATCAGGTGGTCTATTCCGGAACGAAAGAAAGCCGCCCGGAGGATCTGCCCGCAGACCGGGATTATTTCCCCTGCAATATCGCGGAAAAAAGCCAGCGGGAGCGGCTGCTTGCCTATGTGCTGAAAACCTATGGCCGTCTGGATGTGCTGGTGAATAACGCCGGGGTTGCGCCGCTGATTCGCCGGGATATTCTGGAAATGGAGGAGGAGAGCTTTGATCGGGTGCTGGGCATTAACCTAAAGGGCACCTTCTTCCTCTGTCAGACGGCGGCAAACGCCATGCTGGCAGGCAAAAAAAGCCTGGCTGATTACGCCCCCCGCATCATCAATATCGGCTCCATTTCGGCCTATACCTCCAGCACCGCCCGGGGCGAATACTGCATCAGCAAGGCCGGGGTGGGCATGGTCACCCAGCTATTGGCCGATCGGCTGGCGGCGGAGGGCATTCCCGTCTTTGAGGTGCGCCCCGGCATCATCGCAACGGATATGACCCACGCGGTGCATGATAAATATCAGCATCTCATTGATGAGGGGCTTCTGCCCGTGCCCCGGTTCGGCAAGCCCGAGGATGTGGCCAAAATGGTGCTGGCCTGCTGTTCAGGGCTTCTGGATTATTCCGCCGGGCAGGTACTCAACGCCGACGGCGGCTTTTCCCTCAGGAGGCTGTAATGCAGGAAATCAAAAAACGCACGGTGGTCATCGGCTCGGGCTGCGCCGGGCTCAATGCCGCCGATTGGCTGCATGATCTGGGCGAAAGGGATTTCTGCCTGGTAACGGAGGACATGAACTTCGGCACCTCCCGGAATACCGGCAGCGATAAGCAGACCTACTATAAATTATCCCTGGCCGGGGATGCCGGGGACAGCGTGGGCCAATTGGCCCGGGATCTCAATTATCCCGATGTCAACGGCGATACCGCCCTCTGCGAGGCGGCATCCTCCGCCGCCTGCTTTTTCAAACTGACCCAGCTGGGCGTGCCCTTTCCCCGGAATGAATATGGGGAATATGTGGGCTATCAGACCGATCATTCTCTCTTCCCCCGGGCCACCTCCGCCGGGCCCCTGACCAGCCGCTTCATGACCGAGGCGCTGGAAAAAAGCGTGCGGAAAAAGGGCGCGGAAATACTGGATCATACCCTGGCCGTGCAGGTAATAACGGATGAAAGCGGCGTCTGCGGCCTCCTCTGCTTCCGGACGGATACCAGGGAATGGCTGAAAATCCGCTGCGCCCATGTGATCCTCTGCACCGGCGGCCCGGCCCATATTTACCGGGATTCGGTATTCCCCGAAAGCCAGCAGGGCATGAGCAGCCTGGCCTTTGAGGCCGGGGCGGAGGGGGCCAATCTGCATTGCTGGCAATATGGCCTCGCCTCCGTTTCCTTCCGCTGGAATGTATCGGGCAGCTATCAGCAGGCGCTGCCCCGGTATGTATCGGTGGATGAGCAGGGGATCGAGCGGGAATTTCTGCTTGACGAACTGGGAAAAAAGGATATGCTCCAGCGCATTTTCCTCAAGGGCTATCAGTGGCCCTTTGATCCGGAGAAGGCGGATGGCTCCTCCCGGGTGGATATCCTGGTCAAGCGCGAAACCGATCTGGGCCGAAGGGTCTATCTGGATTACCGGCACAATCCCGCCGGGTTTGCAAGGGAGAATTTATCCGAAGAGGCCCTTTCCTATCTGGAAAACTGCGGTGCCCTGCAGGATACCCCCATTGAGCGGCTGCGTGCCATCAACGCCCCCGCCATCGCCCTGTACCGCAGCCATGGCATTGATCTGGAAAAGGAAATGCTGGAAATCAAGGTGTGCGCCCAGCATCACAGCGGCGGCATTGACGTTGACGCCAATTGGCAGACCTGCGTGCCCGGGCTGTATGCCTGCGGCGAGGCGGCGGGCACCTTCGGCAAGCGCCGTCCCGGTGGCTCTGCCCTCAACAGCACCCAGGTGGGCTCCATGCGGGCAGCTATGCATATCGCCCGGGAAAGCAGACGGCAAGTGCTGTCTGCCCCCCTCCCCTTCTCTCCCCCGCTTGTGCCCGCAGGCGATGCCGAGGCCCTTACGAAGGAGATGCAGGCAGCCATGTCCCGCCATGCCGCCTTCCTGCGGGAGCCAAAGGGCATGCAGGCGCTGATGGCCCGCTGCCAGGCGGTGCTTTCCGCTCTCACCCCGGCCCAGACGGAGGATCCCATGCTTATCTTCCGGCTGCGCCTAAAGGATCTTTGCATCACCCAGCGGGAGGTGCTTTCCGCCATGCTGCTGGAAAACGAGGGCGCGCAGGGCGTTCTCTATACCCGAAACGGGCAAAGCTGCCTAAAGCCCGCCCGGCCCCTTCCGGAAAGGGATCTATGGTTTGAAAGGGTATGGAAAAAACAATTGGAAAAGGAAAACCGCGGATAATTCATCATATGACAGGAGGAAGATCATCATGAAGGCTGCATTTTTCTGTGCTGACCCCGATAAAATCAGCTATGTCTACAAATTCGGCTTCCGGGAGCAGGTGGCGGAGCTGTTTGAGCTTTACGATACCATCATCACCCCCGAAAATATCGCCGGGGAAATCGATGCCATCCGGGATATCGACTGCATCTTTTCCACATGGGGCATGTTCACGCCCGAGGAAAAATATCTGGATCAGCTCGCCCAGCTGAAAATCGTCTTCTATGCTGCGGGCACCGTCAAATATTTCGCCGTGCCCTTCCTGCGCCGGGGCATCCAGGTGATTTCCGCCGCCCGGGCCAATAATGAATTCGTGGCGGATTACAGCGCCTCCCAGATTCAATTGGCAGCCAAGGGCTTTTTCCATAACCTCAGGGTCAATGATTTCAGCGCCCGGGCCTTCCATGGCCGCTTCCAGTATACCGGCTTTTATGAAATCAATGTGGGCCTCATCGGCGCGGGCAGCATCGGCAGGATGGTCATTGAGCGGCTGAAGCTGCCGCGCATTCATGTCTGCGTCTACGATCCCTATCTTTCCGAGGAAAGGGCCAGGGAACTGGGCGTCAAAAAATGCTCGCTTGAGGAGCTTTTCTCCACCTGCCTGGTGGTTTCCAATCATGCCCCCAACACCCCCGAAACGGAAAAGATGCTCACCGGCGCACATTTTGCCGCCATGCTGCCCCATGCCGTTTTCATCAATACCGGGCGGGGCGCCACGGTGGATGAGGAAGGGCTGATCCGGGTGCTTAAAGAGCGCACCGATCTGGTGGCGGTGCTGGATGTAACCTGGCCCGAGCCCCCGGATGAAAATTCGCCCCTTCTGCATATGAATAATATCTATCACACCTCCCATATCGCCGGTTCCCAGGGCAATGAGGTGGCCTTCATGGCCGAGCTTTGCCTGAAGGAGGCAAGGCGCTTCCTGAAGGGCGAAGCGCCCCGCTATGCCGTCACCCTGGATATGCTGGCCACCATGGCGTAAGGAAGGCTGCGCTATCGCCAGCTTTCAAAAAGCCGCCTGAAGCCCTCCAGAAGCCCGGGCAGACGCACCTCCTGCGCCGCCACCGCCGGCAGCCTTGCCACAATTTCATCCCCCAGCAAAACCCGCACCTGCCCGATTTCCTGGCCCTTGGCAACAGGGGCCGAAAGGAAATCGGGCAGGCTGGTTTCAAAGCGCAGCTTTTCCGCCTGCCCATTTTTCAGCAGCATGGAAAGGCCGCCGCCAAGGGCCGCATCCACCTCCTCCCGTGCGCCCAGACGCACCGGGATTTTTACCCCGATCAGATCGCCTGCCGCCGCCACCTGCACCCGGGCGTAATGGGCAAAACCATATTCCATCATATCCCGGGCCTCATTAAAGCGGGTCTGGCTGTTGGGCACGCCCAGCACCACGGCAATCAGCCGCATGCCCTTTCTCTCCGCCGTGGCGCTCAGGCAGTATTTCGCCTCGCTGGTGGAGCCGGTTTTCAGCCCGTCGCAATCCGGATAAAACCGCACCAGCCGATTGGTGTTGGTAAGATCGGTCACCCGGCCGGAGGGATGAATCAGGCTGTCCAGCCAGGCGGAGGAAAAGGAAAAATAGACGGGATAGCGGCATATTTCCCGGGAAATCATGGCCACATCCCGGGCAGAGGTGTATTGATTCTCCGCCGGGAGGCCGGTACAGTTCATGTAATGGGTGTTTTTCAGCCCCAATTCCGCCGCCCGTTCGTTCATCCGGGCGGTAAAGGCTTCCTCCGTCCCTGCGGCATATTCCGCCAGGGCCACGGCGCTGTCATTGCCGCTGGAAATGATGGTGGCCTTGAGCAAATCCTTGACCGGATAGGCCGCATGGGCATCCAGAAAGGCCTGAGAGCCGGTCTGCGCGGCGGCATATTCCGATACGGTGACCTTGTCCTCCGGCTGCATTTCCCCCTTTTCCATTTTCTCCAGAATGAGAAGCAGGGTCATCAGCTTGGTCAGCGAAGCGGCGGGCCGCCTTTCATCCGCATTCTTTTCAAAGATCACCGCCCCCGTATCCGCCTCCATTAAAACGGCGCTTGGGGCGGTCAGGGTAATGGGCGGCGTTTCCTCCAGGGGCGCTGCCAGCGCCTGAAGGGGCAGGAGCAATAGGCACAGGGACAGGATTAGCCCCCGCTTCATCCAACGCAAAAAACGGGCCATGCTGCATTCCTCCTTTATGGGAATTAGCATGGCCCGCTTTTCATCTTTTATCCGCTGAAGCAGCGGAATTTTATCAGCCCTTCAGCTTGGCAAGTTCGGCCTCCACCCGCTCCCGGGTGGCATAATTAAGGGGCGAAAAACGGCCCTCCAGCGCCTTTTCCAGCTTCTCAACGGCCGCATCCCGTTTGCCGTCTTCTTCATCGTACAGCGCCAGGAAATACAGGGTATCGATCTGATTATCCTTCTGCTCAATGGCCCGCTCAAAATATTTCCGGGCGGTTTCCTTATCCTCCATCAGCCGATAATAGACCTGGCCCAGATTATCCAGCGTTACGGGGGATTCATCATCATATTCCAGGGCCTCCAGATTATAGCTCAGCGCCTTTTCGCGATCGCCGACCTCAATATAGATAAAGCCCAGGGCCTCATAAATCAGCCCGCAGGGATATTTCTGATGGGCGCTTTCCAGCAGATGCAGGGCGTTTTCCGTTTCGCCCAGCTTAAACTGGGCCACGGCATAATTCATCAATAGCTGCGGCCGGCTTTCGCCCTTGTAATCCGATGCCTTTTCCGCCTTTTTGAGGATTTCCTTGGTCTTTTTGTAGTTTTCCTCGCCGCCCGCCCGCAAAAGCAGCACGCTGTAGGCCAGCAGATAGGAGCAGGAAATATAGCCCTTCTGGTACAGCGCCTCATATCCCTGCATCGCGCCCTCAAAATCGCCCTTCTGATGCTTCATCATTGCCTTGCGAACCTGAATCCCATCCATAAAACTCATGCTTCTGATTTCCTCCTCGCCTTGTACATCAGGCGCTGATATCGCTTCTGCAATGCGGCCATATCGCCGTCATCCCGTTCAGCGGCCAGAGAAATGGCTCTTCTTGTATATTCGATGGCGGCGGCAATATCCCTTTTTCTATGCTCACAAATTTTTGCCATGGCAATCAGCGGCGCGATGCCCCCCTGATGGGCGGCAATCATCCGCTGATAGATGCGCGCCGCCTCCTCCCAATCGCCGCTTTTCCGGTAGCTTTCCGCCATGGAGCCCCGGGCCAGGGCGGATAGCGCCCCCTGATCCGCCGCCCGATAGCAGCTTCTGGCTCCCTCATGCCGCCCCCGCTTTTCATAAATGCGGCCCAGGCTGAATAGATCCTCCGGCTCGGCAGCCAGAAGCGGCGCTTCATGCAATTGCAACAGGCGGCTGAGAATATGGGCAAGGGAGACAATATCCTGCTCATTATGGTCAAGAATATCCTGAAGCAGAGAAAAATCCCGGCTTTTCAGGAAAGCAAAATATCTTTCCGGCACCAGCGCGCCGGGCAGATCATCCTCCCGCTCCATGCCCAGCACCGCGCTCTCCAGAGCGGTCAGATTGCATTTCTTCAGCCGCAGCTTCCATACCCGCCTGGAAATGGGCAATAGATCCAGATGCGGCCTTTCCTCATATTCCTCCCGCATGCGCTGCATGGTAAAGCGCACCTGCAAAAGCGGCAGATCAAAGGAAGCGCCGTTAAAGGTACACAGCAGCTTCTTTTCCCGGATATCAAAGGCGGTATGGGCCAGAAGAAACTGCTCCTCATCGTAATCCCGCATCAGATACTGGCGCACGAGGAATTCTTCCTCCGTAAAATAGCCCACGCCCACCAGAAAGGCCACCGTGCCCGCCCCATGGGAAAGGCCGGTGGTTTCGGTATCCAGAAAAAGAAAATCTTCCCGGCGGCAATCGGCAAATTCCCCGCCGTGCATCATATGCAGGCTTTCGCCGCTGATAAAGCGCGGCAGATCAAACTGCTCAAGGGGATATTTGACTTCCCGAATCATGCAGTTGGTTTTGATTTCCCGGGGCGGCGCCTGCTTTTGAGGGGCGGCAGCCCGCAGCTTATCCCGCAGCGAGGCCATTTTACAGCACCTGCCCGTCAAGCGCCATTTCCAGGGTTACGCCCTCCGGCAGGAAATAGGCGGTCATTTCCCGGATGGTGGCCTGCTGCTGCTCTTTGGTTTCGCAGGCCGCATCGCAGATTTCCTCAAACAGGCAGCCATCCCCGTTCAGCGCGTTATCCATCACGCCGTAGAGCAGATAGGCGTTGGCATCGGTAAGAATATATTCGGGCAGCAGCATCGCCTGATGGGCGTAGGTTTCGTAGGGGATATTCAGCCAATGCACCGCGGCGGCGTGGCTGACCCCCAGATAGCGGAAATGCCAGGGCTCCGCCGCATAGCCGGTAATATCCTCCCATTCCTTCAGATACCGCACGATAAAGCCAAAGCGATGGCAATTGGCATAGAGCCATTTCCCCTCCGGGGTTTCGGCAAAGCCGCTGTTGAGATAGCGATAGGTATCGCAGATCACATCCTGGGCAAGGCCCAATTGATGCTCGCTGGCGCCCGCAGGGGCCACCTTGCGCCAGGCCTTTTCCTTGCTGCCCACGGCCTCCACCTTGTTATTGAACATCACCTGCTGCAGGCCATACGCCCGGTAGCCCGATACCGCAAGCAGGGTATAGCCCTGCTCCTGCGCGGCGGCGGCAAACATGCTTTCCAGCGCCCGGGCCGCCTCCGCCCGCATATAGATGCTCTCCTGCTGGCTTTTTTTATTGGTGGGCACATCGGGCTTTACAAGATCCTCCGGCACATATTTCTTGGTGATCTTTTCCTCCCGATTAACCAGGCGCAGCACCCCGTCGTCATCAAAGGAAGCGGCAGAGGCCGCGGAAAGACCGTGCGCCAGCAGCATCAGGCAGAAAAAGCAGGCGATCCATGCCCTTTTCATCTCTCGCTTCCCTCATTTCCTCAGTAATAGATGGAAATTTCCTCTTCCCCATCCCGGGTCACTTCCACCACGGTATAATTCATCCGCGCCCGCTCCCGGAGCAATTCCTGAAAATTTCCGCCGTTTCTTTCATATTCCTCGATATAGGCCTGCCATTCCCAGGTAAATTCCTCCAGGGAAAGATGGTTTTCCATGATATAGGCGGCGGCCTCCAGGCCCACATAGCGGAAATGCCAGGGCTCGAATTTGATGCGGGTGATTTCCTCCTTATCCTCCATATAGCGCAGGATAAAGCCGAAGCGATGGCAGTTTTCCGCCATCCATTTGGCCTCGGCCTCGGCGGCGAATTTTTCATTCATGCCATCCTTTTTCGTCCATTCGTAATTGAGGATATCCACCCCCAGGCCCGTCTGATGATCGCTGGAGCCGGGATAGGCCACCAGCCCGTCATCATAGCCATAGCGCTTGAGCCGATTATAATACATGGTATTCTGGGTCTGATAGCTGCGATAGACGCTTTTGACATACAGGGTATAGCCATCTTCGCTTGCGGCGGCAAACATGGCGTTCAGGGCGTCATTGGCGGCCTTGCGCAATTCCATTTCTCCGCCCGCTCCCTTTTTGGCCGTCACCTTCACCAGATCCTCCGGAATATCGTCTGCGGTCAAGAGCGTTTCCGTATTGGTTAAAACAATATATCCGCCCGGATCCGCCAGAATTTCCGGCTCCAGGGGATATTCCCATTCCGGCTGGCCCTCCGCAAAAGCGGAGGAAAGCATCAGCAGCGCCGCCAGGCATAATCCAATCAGCCGTTTGATCATAACCACTCCTTACTGGTCAAGGAGGGCAAACTGCGCCTCCCGTAGCTGGGCGATATAGTATTCCAGGGGGATATCCAATTGATAGATCCGCGCCGCATGCTCCCTGCCCACATATCGAACATGCCAGGGCTCATAGGCATAGCCGGTGATATCCGTCCATCCCTCTTTATAGCGGATGATAAAGCCAAAGCGATGGGCGTTTTCCGCCACCCATGCCCCCTCCTCGGTATTGGCAAAGCTCTCCGTCAGCGATGTATTCCGCCTGCAGCCCAGATCCATGGCCAGGCCCAACTGATGCTCGCTGGCCCCGGGCGGGGCCACCAGCAGCATAGCCGCCGCCTTGCCCGCATTTTTGACCTTGCGCTCAAAAATGGCCGATTGCTGTCCATAGCTGCGATAGCCGGAAATGGCCACCAGCGTATAGCCCTTTTCCGCCCGGGCGGCCGCAAACATTTCCTCCAGGGCATCTGCTGCCTCCGCCCGCATTTTGATATTGCTGCTGGTCATTTCCACGCCGGGGCGTTTTAAATCCTCCGGCACATAATCGGAGGCAAGCACATAATCCCGGTTCACCAGAAACAGATTTCCGCCCAGGCTCATTTCATCCGCATATTGCGCGATGGTATCCTGCCCCAGGGTGAGCAGCATCAGCATCAGCGTAAGTATCTTGGCAAGCATGGCTTCCTCCTTGGCAAAGCGCGGCTCATTCCGTTTCCAGAATCATATTCCCATAGCGCGCGGCAATCTGCCCGGCGGCATCGCCCCCAAGCATTACCGTCACCCGGGTGCCGCTGTCTTCATATTCTTCCTCCAGCACCCGGCCCTTCTGCCGCAATTCGGCCATCACGCCGTACTGGGCAAAGGGGATGAGCATCGTCAGCTTTTTTTCATCCTTGTGCAGCATTTCGCCGATGGCCCGGAGCAATTCCTCCATTCCCGCTCCATCCCGGGCCGAAATGCGGATGGCCCCGGGCAGGGCGGGCATGGCGTTTTCATCCGGCTGCACCAGATCGCATTTGTTAAGAACGTCCAGCCGGGGCTGGGTATCCGCACCGATCTGGGAAAGCACCTCCTCCACCACCCTGTGCTGGAAGAGCATATCCGGGCTGGAGGCATCCGATACGATCAGCAACAGATCGGAAAGGGCGGCCTCCTCCAAAGTGGAATGAAAGGCCTCCACAAGATCATGGGGCAATTTGCTGATAAAGCCTACGGTATCCACCAGCAGAAATTCGCCCCCGTCCGGCGTTTCCACCCTTCGGGATACGGCATCCAGCGTGGCAAACAGCTTGTTTTCCGCATACACCCCGGCATCGGTCAGGCGATTGAGCAGGGTGGATTTGCCCGTGTTGGTATAGCCCACCAGCGAAACGATGGGAATCTCATTCTTCTCCCGGTTTTTCCGGCGCAATTGCCGCTGTTTCTGCAGGGCATCCAATTCTCTTTTCAGGGCGGTGATCTGCTCCCTGATCCGCCGCCTGTCCATTTCCAGCTTGGTTTCGCCCGGGCCCCGGGTGCCGATGCCGCCGCCCAGACGGGATAGAATCAGCCCCTGGCCGATCAGACGGCCCGCCCGGTATTTCAGCTGCGCCAGTTGCACCTGCAGCTTTCCCTCTCCGGATTTGGCGCGCTGGGCGAAAATATCCAGGATCAGCGTGGTGCGGTCTACCACCTTCACCCCGGTGATTTCCTCCAGATTGCGGAGCTGCGCCCCGGTCAGTTCATCATCCACGATCAATAGATCAGCTTCGGCGGCCTGGGCATCCAATTGCAGCGCCGCCGCCTTGCCGCTGCCCACAAAGGTGGCGGTATCCGGCCTGGGGCGCTTCTGGAAAATCCGCCCCACCACGCATGCGCCCGCACTTTCCGCCAGCGCCTCCAGTTCATCCAGGGATTTTTCGCTGTCGATACCAATGAGCAGCGCCCTTTCCGGCGTATCCTCCGCTTCCTCCTGGCCCTGCAGCACCCTTTGATCCGCCAGGGCGATTTCCTGCATCCATTCGGCCTGGGGCATTTTCCGCAGGGGATAGATCGGGCTTTCCGCAATGCCGGGGATGCCGTTTTCCCGCTCGGTCAGAAAGGCGGCGCTGATGCCGGTAATCCTGCCCGCTTCATCCACGCCCACGGCGCACATGCTGTCCAGCATCAGGGAGCGCAGGGCGGAAAGATCCACATCGGATAATTGGGCCGAGCCGCCGGGATGGGTATGAATGCAGCGCACGCAGGAAAGCCGCCTGAAATTTCTTCTCAGGCGGAGATCGGAAAGCGGCACGCTGTCGATCACCCCGATGGTCACATCCAGCACGTCTCCATCCCGGCTGACATAGACCGCGATTTCCCGGTTTAAAGCGCACGAATGCCGCGCAAGCTCCATCAGGAGATCACGCGGCGCAAATTCGTCATATTCAAAGGGGCAATCGTACAGCGCGGCGATTTCCGCCAGCTGGCTTTCCCGAATGCCCGCAGTATTGCCATGTACTTCCTGCATAATGCTCCTTTATTCCCGGGAGCAAAGCATTATTTTACTTCCTCCGGGTGCTTTTTCATGTAATCGTCCACCGCCGCATGGATGGCCTCCTCCGCCAGCAGCGAGCAGTGCATCTTGACGGGGGGCAGCCCGTCCAGGGCCTCCGCAACCGCCTTATTGGTTAATTGCAGCGCCTCTTTCAGGGTCTTTCCCTTAACCATTTCGGTAGCCATGGAAGAGGTGGCGATGGCCGCGCCGCAGCCAAAGGTCTTGAATTTTACATCCACGATCACGCCGTCCTCAACCTTGAGATACATTTTCATAATATCGCCGCATTTGGCGTTGCCCACCGTGCCCACGCCGTCCGCATCCGGGATTTCGCCTACGTTGCGGGGATTCGAAAAATGATCCATTACTTTTTCGCTGTACATGGTATATTTTCCTCCATTTCATGATCGGCAGAAGATAATTTTACAATTTCGCCTGTTGCTTTTTCAGCCCTGCTGCTCCCTGAGAAACTGCTCATAGAGGGGGCTCATTTCCCGCAGGGTCTTTACAATGCCGGGCAGCACCCGCAGCACCTCATCCACTTCCTCCTCCGTATTGGTATCGGCCAGGGAAAGGCGCAGGCTGCCATGGGCAATTTCATGGGGCAGCCCGATGGCCAGCAGCACATGAGAGGGATCCAGAGAGCCGGAGGTGCAGGCAGAGCCCGAGGAGGCGCAGATGCCCGCCAGATCCAGCCGCAGAAGCAGCGCCTCGCCCTCGATAAACTGTACCGAAACATTCAC
Organism: uncultured Oscillospiraceae bacterium; assembly: GCA_964549135.1. Lineage (GTDB taxonomy): Bacteria > Bacillota > Clostridia > Christensenellales > Aristaeellaceae > RUG563. The sequence continues at coordinate 25,712 of CAZJUJ010000015.1, forward strand.
GTTGCCGGGCAGCCGCTTCATGGGATGGCCGTTAAGCCGGGTGTAGGGGATGGTATCCAGAATGCCCTTGATCAGGCGATCCCGCAAAAGCATCATGCGGCATGCGTTTTCCTCCATATGCAGGCAGGCCCGCTCCAGCGCCGCGGCCATGCCCACAATCCCGGGCAGGTTTTCCGTGGTGGCCCGGCGGCCCCGCTCCTGGGCGCCGCCATGGAGGAATTGCTCGGCCTTGACGCCGGTGCGGATATAGAGCGCGCCCACGCCCTTGGGGCCGTGGAATTTATGCCCGGAAAGGGGGAGCATGTCCACATTCCAGGCGTTTACATCCACCGGGATTGCGCCCACCGCCTGCACCGCATCGCAATGGAAAAGCACCTTGTGGGCCCGGGCAATGGCGCCGATTTCGGCAATGGGCTCGATGGTGCCGATTTCATTGTTTGCCGCCATGATGGAAATCAGGATGGTCTTTTCCGTAATGGCCTTTTCCACATCCGCAGGGTTTACCAGGCCGTATTCATCCACCGGCAGATACGTCACCTCAAAGCCCTGCTTTTCCAGCCACTGGCAGGTATGCAGCACGGCATGATGCTCAATCTGGCTGGTGATGATATGATTGCCCTTCTGCCGGTTGGCAAAGGCCGCGCCCTTGATGGCCCAGTTATCGCTTTCCGAGCCGCCGGAGGTAAAATAGATTTCGTTGGGCTTGGCCCCCAGGCAGTCGGCCACCGTGCGGCGGGCCTCCTCCAGCTTTTTGCGGGCCTGGCGGCCTGCGGCATGAATGCTGGAGGCATTGCCGTAATACTGGGCAAAGCAGGGCAGCATGGCTGAAAGTGCTTCCGGCGCCACGGCGGTGGTGGCGGCGTTATCCATGTAAATGCGTTCCATTGTGTATCTCCTTCTTTTTCACAGCTTGCCAATATCCTGGCTGAGCATATCGGTTAATGTGATGCCTTCAAGCAGGCCGTTGATCTGATCGGTCAGATACTCCCATACGCCCCGGGCATGGCAATTGCCGCCCCGGGGGCAATGATCCTCCGGCTCCCCCACGCAGTCGGAAAGGCTCAGCGGCCCTTCCATGGCCTCGATGATATCCCGGACGGTAATGGCATCCGAGCCCCGGGAAAGCTGATAGCCCCCCTGCGCGCCCCGGACGGTCTTGACCAGCCCGGCCCTGCGCAGATTGCCCAGCAGCTGCTCCAGATACGGATCAGGCAGCCCCAATTCGGCAATGGCCCGGAGGGACTGGGGGCCCTCCCCTTCATGCTGCGCCAGGTAGATCATGGCATACAGCCCGTATTTTCCCTTGGTTGAAAGCTTCATGAGCGCCCCTCCCCTCTGAATCCCGACTGAATCTATCGGATTTCGTGATAAGCATAGCATGCGCGGCAGGAATTGTCAATATACCCGACCAAAAAAATCGGAATTATTTTTTTCTTTTCCCTCCGCCGTTTTTTGCCCGCATCCGATAGACAAACATCTGATTTAATGGTATAATTCAGGATGGTTTTGTATGATTTAATGGGGGAGGTATTACACCCTTGACTGAGCTTGAGCATGCGCGCCTGGAGGCCCTTTTGGAAACCGTGCAGAAGCCCGCCCGCTACATCGGCGGGGAAATGAACGCCGTGGAAAAGGATTGGGATGCGGTAAAGGCCCGCTTCGCCTTCTGCTTCCCGGATACCTATGAAATCGCCATGTCCCATCTGGGCATGAAAATCCTCTATCATCTGATTAACGAAAGGGCCGATGCCCTCTGCGAGCGGGTATGCATGCCCGGGGCCGATATGGCCGATGGCATGCGGCGGGAGAACGTGCCCCTTTTCGGGCTGGAAAGCCGCCATTCCCTCAGAGAATTTGATATTGTGGGCTTTACCCTGCAATATGAAATGAGCTTTACCAATATTCTGGAAATGCTGGATCTGGGCTGCATTCCCGTTTACGCCCGGGAGCGGAGCGAAGAAATGCCCATCATCGTGGCGGGCGGCCCCTGCGCCTTTAATCCCGAGCCCCTGGCCCCCTTTATCGACGCCTTTATGATCGGCGACGGCGAAGAGGTCATGCATGAATTGATTGACGTAATCCGGGATGGCCGGGCGGAGGGAAAGAGCCGGCTTGATATCCTCCGCGCCCTGGCGGGGGTGGAGGGCGTTTATGTGCCCGCCCTGTATGAAGCCGCCTATCATGAGGACGGCACCCTTTCCTCCTTTGCGCCCATTGATCCCGCCGCCCCGGCGGTGGTAAAAAAGCGGGTGGTCACGGATCTTTCCGCCGCCGTCTATCCCGATCGCATTCCCGTTCCCTACACCGAAATCGTCCATGATCGGATGGTGCTGGAAATCATGCGGGGCTGCACCCGGGGCTGCCGCTTCTGCCAGGCCGGCATGCTCTATCGCCCGGTCAGGGAGCGCAGCATGGAGCGCCTTCTGGAACTTGCCGATGCGCTGCAGAAAGCCACCGGCTATGAGGAAATGAGCCTTTCCTCCCTTTCCTCCGGCGATTTTTCCTGCCTGCCCGAATTAATCAGCGCGCTGATGGAGCGCTACAGGGAAAAGCGGGTCAGCGTTTCGCTGCCCTCCATGCGCATTGATAATATCGTCAAGCAATCCCTGGAGGAAACCCAGCAGGTGAAAAAATCCGGCCTCACCCTGGCCCCCGAGGCCGGCACCCAGCGGCTCCGGGATGTCATCAACAAGGGCGTTACGGAGGAGGATCTCATCCGCGCCGTCACCGATGCCTTTGAATGCGGCTGGAGCAGCGTCAAGCTCTATTTCATGATGGGCCTGCCCACCGAAACCGATGAGGATCTGCAGGGCATCGGCCATCTGGCCAAGAAGGTGGTAGACGCCTATTACCGCCTGCCCAAGGAGCAGCGCTCCAAGGCCAGGCTCAAGGTCACCTGCTCGGCCTCCGTTTTCGTGCCCAAGCCCTTTACCCCCTTCCAGTGGGCGGGTCAGGATACCATCGAAACGGTGCATGAAAAGCAGGCGGCGCTGCGCCAGTATCTGAAGATCAAATGCGTCAATTTCAACTGGCATGAAAGCTATCTTTCCCAATTGGAGGCCGCCATTGCCCGGGGCGATCGGCGCATCGGCGATGTGATTTACCGCGCCTGGAAGCGGGGCTGCCGCCTAGATGGCTGGAATGAGCATTTCAGATATGATGAATGGCTGCATGCCTTTGAGGATTGCGGCTTGGATATCGCCTTCTACGCCCATCGGGAAAGGCCCTATGATGAGCTTCTGCCCTGGCAGTTTATTGATGCGGGCGTGAGCCAGGAATATCTGAAGCGCGAATGCGAAAAGGCCCGGCGGGGCGAAACCACCCGGGATTGCCGCCATGGCTGCAATGGCTGCGGGCTGCATAAATGGAAGGTATGCGACTGGGTGGAAAATCCGCCGCTTAAGGATACGGATAAAACCCAGGCCCCGCTGTTTGATTAAAGGGAGGGAGATAAGGACATGAAAATGATCGTGGTATTTGAAAAGTCTCCCCGGCTTAGGCATATCGGCCATCTGGATCTGATGCGCGCCATGCAGCGGGCCCTCAGGCGCAGCGGCCTGCCCCTTTGCTATTCCAAGGGCTTTAATCCCCATATTCTTCTGAATTTTGCCGCGCCGCTCTCCGTGGGCATGCCCGGCAAAAGAGAAATTATGGAGGTGCCTCTGGAGGGGGATGTCTCCGCCGAGGAATTTCTGGAAAAGCTCTCCGCCGCGCTTCCGCCCTTTCTCCCCTGCCTTACGGCCATCCCCCAGGATGATCGCCATGCCGCCCCCATGGCGCAATTGACCGCCGCGGTATATGAAGCGAAGATGGATTCCGTCCCCGAGGGGCTAATGGAGGCCGTTTCCCGCTTCCTGGCCCGAAAGGAAATCCCGGCCATCCGGAAAACCAAATCGGGCATGAAGCCCTGCGATATCCGCCCGATGATCTATGATCTGCATGTGTGCGGCGATACCCTGTCCATGACCCTGGCGCTGTGCGAAAAGGCCACCTGCAAGCCCGAGCTGCTTCTTTCCTCCCTGTTTGAAGACGCCGGGCTGGAGCGGCCCCGGATGCTGATTACCCGGGTGCAGCTTCTGGGCGGCGAAGCGGGGCATTTCCAGCCCCTGGAGCTATTGTAATGAAGCGGCTGTTGATTGAAGAAAGGGGCGGGCGGAGAGAATACGCCCTGATGGAGGAAAGGCATCTGCTGGCCTATTTTCAGGAGCAGACGGGCGGCGCGGAAAGCGAGCAGATTTATCTGGGCGTTGTTGACCGCATCGTCAAGGGCATGGAGGCCGCCTTCATCCACCTGACCAAGGATTTAATGGGCTTTCTTCCCTTTTCCGAATGCCGGGAAAGGCCAAAATCCGGGGATAAAATGCTGGTGCAGATCAAGCGCCCGCCCGTCGGCGAAAAGGATGCCTATGTCACCGCCGATCTTTCCCTGGCCGGGCGCACGCTGCTGTTAACCCCCTTTTCTCACCGGATCGCCCTGTCCAAGCGCATTGAAGACGAGGAGGAGCGCACGCGCCTCATGGAAATCGGGCATCGCCTCTGCCCCGCCGGCTGCGGCCTGGTCATGCGCCAGGAAAGCGCCGCCGCAGAGGAAGCGGAAATTTCCCGGGAGATGGCGCTTCTCCTTGAAAAATGGCAGCGCATCCAGCAAAAGGCCGCCCAGGCCCAGGCGCCGTGTCTTCTGGAGGAAAGAGAGGATATGCTCAGCCGCATCCTTCGGGAGGAGCGGGGCGGCGTGGAGGAAATTCTCTGCCCCGATCCCGGCATGCTCCCCGCCCTTTCCTGCCCCGTCCGGGCATGCGAAAGCCCCTTTGCCCTGTATAATGCCAGGGCGCAGTGGGAAAAAGCCCTGCGCAGGAAGATCTGGCTGGATTGCGGCGGCTTTCTGGTCATTGACAAAACCGAGGCCCTGACCGTTATTGACGTCAACAGCGGCAAATTCACCGGCGGAAAAACCGGCGCCGAGGGCACCTTTCTCCGCCTGAATCTGGAGGCCGCCAGGGAAATCGCCCGCCTGCTCCGTCTGCGGTGCATGGGGGGCATCATCCTGATTGATTTTGTGGATATGCAAAGCGAGGAAAGCCGAAAAAAGGTATCCGCCGCCCTGGCAGAGGCCCTGCGGGATGACCCGGTCAAGACCGTGCTGCACGGCTTTACCGCCCTGGGTCTGATGGAAATGACCCGCAAAAAGACCGAGGCCATTTCTCCCCTCCCGCCCATCTGCCCGCGCTGCCATGGCACGGGCTTCATAGAGGAAGGATCAACATGAGAAGCGAAGAAACCAAACGTATTTCCCCGGAGGAAATATCCGCCCAGCGGCAGTTCGCCCGGGAATTTTCCGCCTTGAGCGATCGGCCCGAAACCTATTATATCGTCACCTACGGCTGCCAGATGAACGCCCACGATTCGGAAAAGCTCTCCGGCATGCTGGAGGAAATGGGCATGCATCAGGCCGAAAGCCGGGAGCAGGCGGATTTTGTGCTGCATAATACCTGCTGCATCCGGGATAATGCCGAGCGCAAGGCTCTGGGCAATGTCACCTGGCTCAAGGAAATCAAGCGGGAGCGGCCCGAAATGATGATCGGCGTGTGCGGCTGCATGGTGCAGGAGCCGGGCATGGCGGAAAAAATCCTGCGCCAGTATCCCTTTGTGGATGTGGCCTTCGGCACGGGCAATATCCATCGCCTGCCGGAGCTGTTGCTGCGCGCCGCCCAGACGCGGCGGCGGGTGGTGGCTGTGCCCGAGGAGCAATCCACCCTCATTGAGGGCCTGCCCATCCGCCGGGAATCCCCCTTCCAATCCTATGTGACCATCATGTACGGCTGCAATAATTTCTGCTCCTACTGCATCGTGCCCTATGTGCGGGGCAGGGAAAGATCGCGCCGGGCGGAGGATATCCTCCGGGAGATTGAGGGCCTGCAGAAGCAGGGCGTGCAGGAAATCATGCTGCTGGGCCAGAATGTCAATTCCTATGGAAATGATATGGAGGATGGCATTTCATTCCCCCGCCTGCTTCATGAAATCGCCCAGACGGGCATCCCCAGGATCCGGTTTATGACCTCCCACCCCAAGGATCTTTCCGATGAACTGATCGAGGAAATGGCCGTCAATCCCGCCCTGTGCCATCATCTGCATCTGCCGGTGCAGGCGGGCAATAACCGCATTCTTGCCGCCATGAACCGCCGCTATACCCGGGAGCAATACCTGGAAAAGGTGCAGAAGATTCGCGCCGCCGTTCCCGATATCGGGCTGACCACCGATCTGATCGTGGCCTTCCCCGGGGAAACGGAGGCGGAATTTGAGGATACCATGGATCTGGTGCGCACCGTGGGCTTTGACAGCGCCTTTACCTTCATCTATTCCCCCCGGGTGGGCACCCGCGCCGCCGAAATGCCCGGGCGCATTGATCCCGCCGTGGCCTCCTCGCGCATTGAAAGACTCATCGCCCTGCAGGAGGAAATGACCCAGGCGGTCTTTGCCTCTCTGGTGGGCAAAAGGGAAACCGTGCTGGTCACCGGCCATGCCCGCCGGGATGAAAGCCAACTGACCGGCAAATGCTCCCGCAATATCAGCGTCAATTTTGAAGGCCCCTCCGATGCCATCGGCAAAATCCTGCCGATCCATATAACCGCCGCCAGCAAAACCACCCTGCGCGGCGAAATTCTGAAAGGAGAATAACAAGAAAATGTCCCAGTCCGTGCTTGATAAGGCCCAGGAATTGGCCCTGCTCATCGCCCAGTCCCCCGAATATATTTCCATGCGCGCCGCCGAGGATGCCGCCGCCCAGGACGAGGCCATTGCCGAGGCCTTTGGCCGCTATAACGATCTGCATCAGCAGGTGGAGCGCCTTTCCATGCAGCCCGAGCCTGATTTTGATCAGATCGGCGCCCTTTCCCGGGAAATGGAAGAGGTGCAGCGGGAGATCCAGTCCCTGCCCCTGGCCCAGGCCATGCAGAGCGCCCGGAAGGGCTTTACGGATATGATGGCGGCCGTCAATATGGAGCTTTCCAAGGTGCTTTCTCCCCAGCAGGGCTCCTGCAGCGGCAATTGCCAGGGCTGCAGCGGCTGCCACTAAGCTGATCTGCCCGGGCAGCGGGAAATGCCTCTCTCCGCCCGGGTTTCCCCTCTGCCAAAGCAACCGGCGCAGCGGGCCTGCCTTTCCCCTGCGCTAAGAAAAGGAGCATCATTCCTTATGGCCACCCTTTCCCCCATGATGCAGCAGTATATGCACTTAAAGGAGCAGAACCCCGATACCCTGCTCTTTTTCCGCGTGGGCGATTTTTATGAAATGTTCTTTGAGGACGCCATCACCGCCAGCCGGGAGCTGGAATTAACCCTGACCGGCAAGGAATGCGGCCTGGAGGAGCGCGCCCCCATGTGCGGGGTGCCCCATCACGCCATCGATACCTATGTTTCCCGCCTGGTGGAAAAGGGCTATCGGGTGGCCATCGGGGAGCAATTGACCGATCCCGCCCTGTCCAAGGGCCTGGTGGAAAGGGATATTGTGCGCATCGTCACCGCCGGTACCCTGACCGATTCTGCCTTCATCGGGGAAAAAAGGAATAATTTTCTCTGCTCCCTGTTTGTTTCCGGCAAGCGCGCCGGGCTTGCCGCCTGCGATGTGACTACCGGCGAATTCTTCGTGCAGCAGACGGAGGCCACGGAAACGGCGGTGCGCGCCGCCCTTTCCGCCCTGAATCCCGGGGAAATCATCACCAACGATCCGGATTTTGCCGCGCCCTGCGCCGCCATCCCCTGCCAGAAATATACCGCCGCCGCCTTCCAGAGCCAGAGCGCCCGGGAAACGCTGCTTAAGCATTTCGGCGTCGGCTCGCTCATCGCCCTGGGGCTTGATGCCTCGCTTTCCGCGGCCTCCTGCGCCGCCGGGGCGCTGATGCGCTATCTCAATGAAACCCAGAAAAATTCGCTCCGGCATATCGCCTCCATCCGCGTCACGGAAAAGGGCGATATTATGCCCCTGGATGCCGCCACCCGCAGAAATCTGGAATTAACGGAAACCATCCGCGGGCGCAGCGCCAAGGGCTCGCTGCTTTCCATTCTGGATGAAACGGCCACCGCCATGGGCGGGCGGCTGCTTCGCGCCTGGGTGGAAAAGCCGCTGCTGAATAAGGAAAAAATCGAGGCCCGGCTTTCCGCCGTGGATGCGCTGTATCGCCAGCATGTATTATCCGAGGCGCTGCGGGAAAAGCTGACCCACGTTTACGATATGGAAAGGCTGCTTTCCAAGGTTTCCTATCATACCCTGAACGCCCGGGATTGTCTTTCCCTTCTGCGCTCCCTGGAGCAGGCGCCGGAGATTCTCTCCCTGCTTTCCTCCATTGAAGGGGATGCGCTTTCCTTCCTTGCCGATATGCTGGATCCCCTGCCGGAATTGACCGATCTGCTCAGCCGCGCCATTTCTCCCGATGCGCCCCTGCTGCTTTCCGATGGCGGCATCATCCGCGCCGGCTTTCATCAGGAACTGGATGAATTGCGCCGGGCCGGCACCGAGGGCAAGCAATGGCTCATCGATCTGGAAAACCGGGAGCGGGAGGAAACGGGGATCAAGAATCTCAAAATCCAGTATAACCGCGTCTTTGGCTATTATATCGAGGTCACCAAATCCAATTACGCCCTGGTGCCCCTGCGCTATCAGCGCCGCCAGACCCTGGCCAACAGCGAGCGCTTTACCACCGATGAATTGCGCGCCATTGAAAGCAAGCTGACCGGCGCCCAGGAGCAGGCGGCCAAATTGGAGCTGGCGCTCTTTGAAAGCATCCGCAGCGAAATCAGCCAAAGGATTTCCGCCCTGCAATCCACCGCCGCCGCCTATAAAACCCTGGATGCGCTGCTTTCCCTTGCCCGGGTAGCGCGGCTTAATAATTATGTGCGCCCCGAAATCACCCAAGACGGCACGCTGGAAATATTGGATGGCCGCCATCCCGTGGTGGAAAAATCCATGCCCGATATGGCCTTTGTGCCCAATGATACCCAGCTCGACCGGGAAAACAGAATGCAGATCATTACCGGGCCCAACATGGCGGGCAAATCCACCTATATGCGTCAGGTGGCCTTAATTACGCTGATGGCGCATATGGGCTCCTTCGTCCCGGCCCGGCAGGCCCGCATTCCCCTGGTGGACGGGGTGTATACCCGGGTGGGCGCTTCCGATGATCTGGCCACCGGGCAATCCACCTTCATGGTGGAGATGAGCGAAATGGCCTATATTCTCCGCAACGCCACCGAAAAATCCCTGGTCATTCTGGATGAAATCGGCCGGGGAACCTCCACCTTCGATGGCCTTTCCATCGCCTGGGCGGCGGTGGAATATCTCTGCGATGAGAAAAAATCCGGGGCCATGACGCTCTTTGCCACCCATTATCACGAATTATCCGAATTGGAGGGGCATTTGCCCGGGGTCAAAAATTTCTGCGTTTCGGTGAAGGAGCATGGCGAGGAAGTCATCTTCCTGCGCAAGATCATCCCCGGCGGCGCGGATAAGAGCTTTGGCATCTATGTGGCCCGGCTGGCGGGCGTGCCCCGGCAGGTGGTGGCAAGGGCCCAGGAAATCGAGGCCAGGCTTGAGGTCAATAACATGAGCAATAATTCCATCGGCCAGAATATCCTGGGCGCAGGCCATAAAAAAAAGAGCGAGCAGGTAGATCTGATGGAATATACCAAGGTGGAATTTATCGAAGAGGTGCGCGGCCTGGATGTGCTTGCCATGACGCCCATGGACGCGCTGAACAAGCTTTTCCTTCTCAAGGAAAAAGCCATGAAGCTGTAAGGAGCGCCTATGGAAATTTCCCGTATCCGTCAATTGCCCCCCGAGGTAATCGGCCAGATTGCCGCCGGCGAAGTGGTGGAGCGGCCCGCCGCCGCCATCAAGGAGCTGGTGGAAAACAGCATGGATGCCGGCGCCACCGCCATTACGGTGGATATCCGGGAGGGCGGCCTTTCCTCCTTCCGGGTATCGGATAACGGCAGCGGCATCCGCCCGGAGGATATCCGCTTGGCCTTTGCCCGGCATGCCACCAGCAAAATCCGCACGGCGGAGGATCTCTACGGCGTAAAATCCCTGGGCTTCCGGGGAGAGGCCCTGGCCTCCATCGCCGCCGTTGCCCGCGTCACCTGCCTCACCCGGGCCAAGGGCCAGGAAAGCGGCATTTCGGTGCGCAATGAGGGCGGCGAAATCCTGGAAATCAAGGATGCCGCCTGCCCGGAGGGCACCGCCTTTACCGTCAAAGATCTATTTTTCAACGCTCCCGTGCGCCGGAAATTCCTCAAGCGGCCCGCCACGGAAACTGCCGCCGTCAGCGAGCTGATGGCCCGGCTGATTCTCTCCCATCCCGCCGTCTCCTTCCGCTTCATGGCGGATAATAAGCTGGTGTATTTCAGCGCCGGGGATGGAAAGCTGGAAAGCGCGGTCATGAGCGTTTACGGCATGCCCACCCTGAAAATGCTGACGCCGGTGGAGGGCAATATGTATGGCGTGGCTCTTTCCGGGCTGGTAGGCGTTGGGGATGCCGGGCGGGGCAACCGCGCCCATGAGCATTTTTTCCTCAATGGCCGGGCCATGAAAAGTGCCCTGCTCAGCGCCGCTGTGGAAAATGCCTGCCGCCAGCGCATCACCATCGGCCGCTTTCCCCTGTGCGTGCTGCATCTTTCCATGCCCTTTGAAATGACGGATGTCAACGTTCACCCCAATAAATGGGAGGTGCGCTTCCAGGATGAGCGCGCCGTCCGGCAGGCGGTGGAAACCATCGTCTTTGAAGCGCTGGAAAAAACCAATGAGGCCCCCGTCCTTCCGCCCCTGTATCTGGAAAAGGCAGCGCCCTCCCCTGCCCCGGCCCCGGCCCCCATCCGGATCAGCGATCCCGCGCCGCTCCCCGAAAATGCGCCGCGGATGGCCGCTGCCTCCCGAATGGCCGCCTTTACCGAGGATGCATCCGCCCTGCCGGTCTTTGCCCCGGCCCCGGTAAAGCAGGAGCGCATGCCCGCCCCGGAGGAAATTCATCTTCCCCCGCCGCCTGCCGCCTCCGTTTCCTCTCTCAGGGACAGCGGCGCGGCCCTGCTGCCGGAAAAGCCGGTCATGCGCATGCCCCCCGAGGCCTTTTCCTCCTTGCTTTCCTCCGCAAAGGTGAAGGAGGAAGCAGCGGCCGCGCCAAAGGCTCCCCCCTCTTCTGCTCCGGCCCGGGAAAAAGCGCCTGATGAGGAGCCAGCCCTCCAGCAGACCCAGCTTGCCCAGGTGGAGGCGCGATTCAATCAAACGCCCCTTCGCCTCATCGGCGTGGCCTTTAACACCTATATCCTGCTGGAATACGGGGATATGCTGGTGCTTTGCGATCAGCATGCGGTGCATGAGCGGCTGCTCTACGAAAAATTCATGCGCGAAACCGCCTCCGCCCCGGTCAGCCAGGCGCTGCTGATTCCTCAGATCATCTCCCTCTCCCGGCAGGAATACGCCGCCTATGAGGAAAATGCAAAGGCGCTCCAGGATGCAGGCTTTGATCTGGTTCCCTTTGGAGATGCCACGGTGCAGCTTCGGGGCGTGCCCATGATTCTGGGCCAGCCCCAGGCCGAAAAATGCCTGATGGAGGCGCTGGATGATCTGCTTGCCGATCATCTTTCGCCCCTTGCCGACCGCACCCAGCGGGTGATCCAGATGGCCTGCAAGCATGCCGTCAAGGGCGGCGAGAGGCTCTCCAATGAAAGCGTGCTATCCCTGATCCGGGATGTCATTGAACAGAAAGTTACCCCCACCTGCCCCCACGGCAGGCCGCTGATGGTGCAGCTTACCCATGCCGAATTGGATAAGCGCTTCCGCAGGATACAGAATTGATATGATGAAGCAAATTGAGAAAAAACGAGTAATCGGAATCGTCGGCCCCACGGCCAGCGGAAAAACGGCCCTCTCCCTTCGGGTGGCCCGGGCGCTCCGGGGCGAAATCATCTGCATGGATTCCATGCAGATCTATCGGGGCATGGATATCGGCACCGCCAAGCCCACCGCCGATGAAATCGCCCAGATTCCCCATCATCTGCATAGCTTTCTTGCCCCCGGGGATTCCTTTTCCGTCACCCAGTATGCCAAGGCCACCCGCGCCCTGATCCAGAAGATAAATGTGCCCATTTTGGTGGGCGGCACCGGCCTGTATCTGCAGTCCCTTTCCCTGCCCATGGATTACGGCGCGGTATCCGGCAATGAAAGCATCCGGGCCAAATATCATCAGATCGCGGAAACCCAGGGCAATCAGCATCTGCATGAATTGCTCCGGGCCTGCGATCCTCCTTCCGCCGCCCGGCTGCATCCCAATGATATCCGCCGGGTCATCCGCGCCCTGGAGGTATTTGAGCTGACGGGAATCCCCCTGTCCCAGCAGCGGATGCCCTCGCCCGAGGAATGCCCCTATGATTTCCAGCTCTATGCCCTGGATCTGCCCCGCTCCATCCTCTATGCCCGGATCGAAAAGCGGGTGGATGAAATGCTGCAGGCAGGGCTGCTGGACGAGGTGCGCGCCCTGTATGAAAGCGGCGTGGATGAAACGGCCCAATCCATGCAGGGGCTGGGCTATAAGGAATTGCTGCCGGTCATCCGGGGGGAAATGCCCCTGAAGGAGGGCGTCAGCCTGCTGAAAATGAATACCCGCCATTTCGCCAAGCGGCAGATCACCTGGTTCAAGCGGGATGAGCGCATTCATTGGCTGCCCTGGAAAATGGATATGGATCTGGGCCAATTGGCCGCCATGATCTGCCAGCAGTATATGGAAAAATAAAGGAAATACAGACGGAGGAAAACCCCCATGGAGCTGAACCAATTGATTCTTCAGGCCGAGCAGGATTGCCGGGAGGTATTTGCCGCCCTGGAGGAAAATGAAATGAAAAATACCCGGCGCGTGCTTTCCGCCTTTCATGAGGAGGATATCGCCGTCCGGCATTTTGCCCCCACCACCGGCTATGGCTATGATGATACCGGGCGGGACGCCCTGGAAAGGGTATTTGCGCGGCTCTTCGGCACGGAAAGCGCCATCGTGCGCCCCTCCATCGCCAATGGCACCGCCGCCCTCTCCCTCTGCCTCTTTGGCCTGCTTTTGCCCGGGGATCATCTGCTTTCCGCTACCGGCTCCCCCTATGATACCATGGAAACGGTGATCGGCCTTTCGGGCAGCGCCCCGGGCAATCTGCGGGAAATGGGGGTTTCCTATTCCCAGGTGGAAATGAAGGAGCAGCGGGAGATTGATATTCCCGCCGTGCTTGATGCGCTCAGGGAAAATACGAAGGTGGTGCTGCTCCAGCGCAGCCGGGGCTATGCCTGGCGCGCCTCCCTCCAGCCCCATGAAATGGCCGGGGTCATCCGCGCCGTGCATGAAAAAAGGCCGGATATTTTTATCATGGTGGATAATTGCTACGGCGAATTCATCTGCGAAAACGAGCCGACGCATTTTGGCGCGGATGTATGCGTGGGCAGCCTGATCAAAAACGCCGGGGGCGGCATTGCCCCCACCGGAGCCTATCTGGCCGGTACTGCCCGGGCCATTGAACGAATCGAGGCGCGGCTGACCGCCCCGGGCCTGGGAAGAGAGGTGGGCAGCTATGCCGCCTCCTATCGCCCCTTCTATCAGGGCCTCTTCATGGCGCCCCATACCGTCACCCAGGCGCTGAAAACGGTGATCCTTTCCGCCCGGGTATTTGAGCTGCTGGGCATGAAGACCACCCCCGCCTTTGATGCGCCCCGGGCCGATATCATCCAGGCCATCGAAATGGAAAAGCCCGAACGGCTGGTGGCCTTCTGCCAGGGCATTCAGGCCGCCTCTCCCATCGATGCCAGCGCCGTTCCCGAGCCCTGGGATATGCCCGGCTATACCGATCAGGTGATTATGGCGGCGGGCACCTTCGTTTCCGGCGCCTCCATTGAATTATCCGCCGATGCCCCCATGCGCAAGCCCTATATCGTCTATCTCCAGGGCGGGCTTACCTATGCCCACGGCAAAATCGCCCTGCTGACGGCGCTGGAAAAAATGGCGCGGAAGGGCTGCCTGTAAATCGCGCCGCCGTCTGAAAAGAACAGGAAACGCTTGAAAAAATCCGGCGGATATGATAGAGTAAAGAAAATACAAAGGCATGGAAAGGAGCCTCTCTTATGGAAAAGCTGATTTGCGGTATTCATCACGTCGCCATCAAATATGATGATGTGGCCCAGTATGAAAAGGCCATTCATTTCTATCATGATCTGCTGGGCCTGAGCATTGCCCGCACCTGGGGCGAGGGCGATAAAATTGCCGCCATGATCGATACCGGGAATGGCATTCTGGAGATTTTCGCCAATGGCAGCGAGCTTCCCACCAATGGCATGATCGCCCATATCGCGCTGAAAACCACCGATGTGGATCGGTGCGTGGAAATCGTGCGCAATGCGGGCTATGAAATCACCATCGAGCCCAAGCAGGTGAATTTTGCCACCGCCGTCCCCTATTCCGCCCGTCTGGCCTTCTGCAAGGGCCCCGGCGGCGAGGAAGTGGAATTTTTCTGTGAGCTTTAAGGTCGAAAAACAGCCAAAAAACATTTGCTGCACCAAAAAAGCCATTGACAAAACGCCTTTCAGCGGTTAAGATGATGGCATAAACCGATGAGGGAGAAGAGTAAGCGAGGGCTTATCCTGATCAAGAGAGCGGCGGCTGGTGGAATCGCCGCGCAGGGTGCCTCGCCCAATGGGCTCCTGAGGGCGCGCCTGAATTCAGTATGGCGCGACGGGAATTGCACCCGTTATCCTGGCAACGCATGTGATGGCATGCGGAGAAAAGTGGGCCGAAAGGCCAAGCTGAGTGGCACCGCGGTGTTTCCGCCTCAAGCAGATTGCTTGGGGCGTTTTTGTTACAGCGGCTCGGCGCAATGCATCCATCAAAATATTTTCTATTTTGAAGGAGGATTCCCCATGAAAAAGCTGCTTTCCGTGCTTCTCGCCCTGGTTCTCGTCTTTTCCCTGTCCGCCGCCCTGGCGGAAAATACGCCCCACGTCACCGTGGGCATCGCTCAGTTTGCCGTGCATGGCTCCCTGGATAATTGCCGCATCGGCTTTCTCAAGGGCCTGGCCGCCGGCGGCTATACCGAGGGCGAAAATCTGACCGTAGTGTATCAGAACGCCCAGGCGGATATGGGCATTGCCGTCAATATCGCCGATAGCTTTGTCAGCAATGATTATGATCTGATCTGCGCCATCGCCACCCCCATGGCGGTCTGCGCCTTCAATGCGGCGGAGGATGAAATGCCCGTGATTTATACCGCCGTTTCCGCCCCCATCGAGGCAGGGCTTGCCAATGAAGACGGAACGGGCGTGGGCAATATCACCGGCTCCAGCGATCTATTGCCCATTGAATTCCAATTGGCGGCCATCCGCGCCCTGCTGCCCGAGGCCAAAACCATCGGCATCCTCTACACCATCGGCGAAATCAACAGCCAGGTGCAGCTCAAGCAATATCAGGACGCCGCCGAAAGCTATGGCTTCACCATCGTCGAAAAGGGCATTTCCACCGGTGCGGATATTTCTCTTGCGCTGCCGGTGCTGCTCCATCAGGTGGATTGCATCTCCATGCTCACCGATAATACGGTGGTGCAGTATCTGGATGTGGTGCTGGATGAAGCGGAGGAGGCTGGCATTCCCGTCTTCGGCAGCGAGGTGGAGCAGGTATCCCGGGGCTGCGTGGCGGCAGTGGGGCTGGATTATGTGCAATTGGGCTATGAAACCGGGCTGATGGCCGCCCGCATCCTGAATGGCGAAAGCGCCCGGGAGATTCCCTATATGCAGTTTTCCGAAAGCACCGTCTATTATAATAGCGAGGTCTGCACCGCGCTCGGGCTTTCGCTGCCCGAAAGCCTGCTTGCCTCTGCCACGGATATGGCGGACGCCGAATAAGAAATACTGCCGGCCATGCCGAGAAAGGATTTTTCCCCTATGCTTGATTCCATTGCAGCCATTGGCGCGAATTTTCTCAATGCTCTTCCCAGCACCCTGGAGCAGGGGCTCATCTACGCCATTCTGGCGCTGGGCGTGCTGATTACCTATTCCATTCTGGATTTTCCCGATCTGACGGTAGATGGCTCCTTCCCCCTGGGCGGTGCGGTTTCAACGGTGCTGATCGTGCATGGGGTGGATCCCGTGCTTTCGCTGCTGGCTGCGGCGGCGGCAGGCGGCCTTGCCGGGCTCTGCACGGGGCTGATTCATGTCAAGCTCAAGGTGCGCGATCTGTTTTCCGGCATCATCATGATGACCGCCCTCTATTCCGTCAATCTCCATATTGCCGGGGGCAGCGCCCTGCTCTCCATTCCCCGAAAGGCGGTCACGCTCTTCCGCAATAATCCCGTTTCCGGGCTTTTCCCCGCATCCCTTTCCACGCTGATCCTCGCCGCGGCGCTGGTGCTGCTGATGAAATTGCTGCTGGATGGCTATATGAAGACCCGTGCCGGGTATCTTCTGCGGGCGGTGGGCGATAATGAAACGGTAGTGATCGCCCTGGCCAAGGATAAGGGCTGGGTCAAGATCATTGGCCTTGTCATCGCCAATGCCCTGGTCGCCCTGTCCGGCGGCGTTCTCTGCCAGCAGCAGCGCATGTTTGAAATCTCCATGGGTACAGGCGCCATCGTGCTGGGCCTGGCCAGCGTCATCATCGGCCTGAATCTTTTCTCCCGGGCCCGGTTCGTCAAAAATACCACCGCCGTCATCGCCGGGGCCATCATCTATAAGATGTGCGTTTCCCTCGCCATTGCCTGCGGCCTGAATGCCAGCGATCTGAAGCTGATTACCGCTGCGCTCTTCCTCATCATCCTCTCTGCCGGGCTGATGAAGAAAAAGAAGGGGGCGAAAAAGAATGCTTGATATGCAGCACATCCATAAAACCTATCATCCCGGCACGGTGCAGGAAAAATGCCTGTTTCAGGATTTTTCCCTTTCCATCCTGGATGGCCAGTTCGTTTCCGTGGTGGGCTCCAATGGCTCGGGCAAAACATCGCTGCTGAATATCCTCTGCGGCTCCATCCCTCTGGATGCGGGCAGCGTCATCATGGATGGCAGGGATATTACCCGGGAAAAGGAGCATATCCGCTCCCGGCTGATCGGCCGCGTCTACCAGAATCCCGCCATGGGTACCTGCGGGGCCATGACCATTCTGGAGAATCTTTCCCTGGCCGATCATAAGGGCAAGCCCTCCAATCTGCGCCTGGGCACGGATAAAAAGCGCATCCCTGCCTATCGTGATATGCTTCGTCCCCTGAATCTGGGGCTGGAAAATATGCTGGATTCCCGGGTTGGCACCCTTTCCGGCGGGCAGCGGCAGGCCCTGGCCCTGCTCATGAGTACCATGACCCCCATCTCCTTCCTGATTCTGGACGAGCATACCGCCGCGCTTGACCCCAAAACCGCCGATATCATCATGGCGCTGACCGATCAGGTGGTGAAGGAAAAAAAGCTCACCGCCATCATGGTCACCCATAATCTTCGCTATGCCCTGGAATACGGAAATCGTCTGCTGATGATGCATCAGGGGGGCATCGTGCTGGATCGGCAGGATGAGGAAAAAGAGCAGCTGGTCATCGACGACGTACTCAAAATCTTCAACGAAATCAGCATTGAATGCGGAAATTGACAGGAGGAATTGACATGAAAGTATTGTTCATCGGCGGCACCGGCAACATCAGCACATCGGTTTCTCTTCATGCCCTGGAACTGGGCTGGGATCTGACCCTGATCAACCGCGGCAATCGCGCTGGCGATGTGCCCGGCGCGCATCAATTGACCCTGGATATCAATGATGAACAGGCGGCCCGGGTGGCGATTGGGGATCAGCATTTTGATGTGGTGGCGGATTTCATCGCCTATGAAACCGAGCAGGTCGAGCGGGATATCCGCCTCTTCGCCGGGAAAACCAATCAATATATCTTCGTCAGCTCGGCCTCTGCCTATCAAAAGCCCCTGGTCTCCCCCATCATCAATGAAACCACGCCGCTGGCCAATCCCTATTGGCAGTATTCCCGGAATAAAATTGCCTGCGAAGAAATCCTGATGCGCGCCTTCCGCCAGGATGGCTTCCCCATCACCATCGTCCGCCCCAGCCATACCTTCTCCCAGCGCTCCCTGCCCGTGCCCGTGCATGGCCATCATGGCCCCTGGCAGGTACTCAAGCGGATGCTGGAGGGCAAGCGCATTCTGGTGCCCGGGGATGGCAATAGCCTCTGGGCCGCCACAAGCAGCGCCGATTTTGCCCGGGGCTTTGTGGGCCTGATGGGCAATGTCCATGCCATCGGTCAGGCGGTTCAGATCACCTCGGAGGAATTGCTCTCCTGGAATCAGCTTCTGCAGATCGAGGCCCGGTGCCTGGGCGTGGAATTTAAGCCCTGCTATGTGCCCACCTCCATGCTCACCACCTGCAAAAGCTATGATCTGACCGGCGCGCTGCTGGGCGATAAGGCCTATACCGTCATCTTTGATAACAGCAAGCTCCGCTTCCTGGTGCCCGGCCTGCCCCCCACCCGCCGCTTTGATCAGGCCGTGCCTGAATCCATCGCCTATTTCCTCTCCCACCCCGAAGCCCAGCGCGATGACCCTGACTTCGATCAGTTCTGCGATCGGGTCGTCGCTATTATGGAAAAGGCCGAGCAGGAAATCAACGGCCTCTAAGCCTTCACGGAAGCGGGTAATTGCGGGAGGGAGAGTTTTTTTGCAAATCACCCACCCCCACCCACCCCAAAACCCGCACAGGATTAAACCTTGGAGGTTCCATCCACGTTTAATGCCAGAAAAGCAAAAAACAATAACGGTTATAAAAAAACCAACAAAGCTAACCCC
>CAZJUJ010000016.1:0-43299 GCA_964549135.1 uncultured Oscillospiraceae bacterium
TGCCGGTCTGCACCACCTGCTCCAGCACGGGCAGAATCTCCTGGATGTTGGAGATTTTCTTATCGGTGATCAGGATCATGGGGTTATCCAGTTCCGCCACCATCTTATCGGTATCGGTGACCATATAGGCGGAGGCATAGCCGCGGTCAAACTGCATGCCTTCCACGGTGGTCAGCTCGGTCTTCATGGTCTTGCTTTCTTCCACGGTGATCACGCCGTCCTTGCCAACCTTCTCCATGGCGTCGGAGATCAGCTGGCCGATGGTTTCATCACCGGCGGAAATGGAGGCAACCTGGGCAATGGCCTGCTTGCCGGAGATGGGGCGGGAGATTTCCTTCAGGCCCTCCACGGCGGCGGCGGTGGCATCCTCGATGCCGCGCTTAAGCACCATGGGATTGGCGCCGGCAGCCAGATTCTTCAGCCCTTCCCGAACGATGGCCTGGGCCAGCAGGGTGGCGGTGGTGGTGCCGTCGCCGGCCACATCATTGGTCTTGGTGGCAACTTCCTTGATCAGCTGGGCGCCCATGTTCTCAAAGGCGTCCTCCAATTCGATTTCCTTGGCGATGGTCACGCCGTCATTGGTAATAAGGGGAGCGCCGTATTTCTTGTCCAGCACCACGTTGCGGCCCTTGGGGCCCATGGTGATCTTCACGGTATTGGCCAGAACGTTAATGCCGTTTTCCAGCGCGCGGCGGGCTTCCTCGCCGAATTTGATCTGCTTTGCCATAATTCATTTCCTCCTGATATCAGCAATAATCGCAATTTGGGGTTCAGGGAATTTTTTTCGTGCCGCCTGCCCGGGCGGGGCCTTCGGCGGCGCTTCCTCTGCTTATTCCACAACCGCCAGAATATCGCTCTGGCGCACGATGATCATTTCCTTGCCATCCAGCTTCACTTCGGTGCCGGCATACTTGGAATAAATGACCTTCTGGCCCACAGCCACCTGCATCACAACTTCCTTGCCATCCACAACGCCGCCGGGGCCCACGGCAATGACCTCTGCCATCTGGGGCTTTTCCTTGGCGGAGCCGGGCAATACGATACCGGACTTGGTGGTTTCTTCCATTTCAACATTCTTGATGACAACGCGGTCACCCAAAGGCTTTACGTTCATAATGATCCTCCTTGCATGATTCACAGGACTATTTTGGGCTTGTTAGCACTCTCGTTTGTTGAGTGCTAAACCATCCTTGGATAGTGTACTTCATTACGCGCCAGGATGCAAATGCCATTTTCCTCAGTTTCAGGATTTATTGGCTGTTTTCTGGCTTTATTTCCCGTTATTGCCGTTTTTTCCTATGTTTTCTTCGTTTTTCTTTGATTTTCTTCGATTTTTCATTTTTTGATGCAAAGCAGGGCGGGATATGCTATAATGAAAGCGATCTTTGCAGAGGAGGAATACGCCATGCTCGCTGCCCTGCTGCTGGCCTGGTATGACCGGAACAAGCGCATCCTGCCCTTTCGCGGCGTGAAGGATCCCTATCGCATCTGGCTGAGCGAAATTATGCTGCAGCAGACCCGCACCGAAACGGTGGGGGCGTATTACGAGCGCTTTCTTGCCGCCTTCCCGGATGTATTTGCCCTGGCCCGGGCGGAGGAGCAGGCCGTACTCAAGGCCTGGGAGGGGCTGGGTTATTATTCCCGTGCCCGGAATCTGCATCGGGCGGCCCAAATCATCGTCCAGCGATACGGCGGGGTCTTTCCTGCCGATCCGGAAAAAATCCGCGCCCTGCCCGGCGTAGGGGATTATACGGCGGCGGCGGTCTGCTCCATCGCCTTTGATCTGCCCCTGCCCGCCATGGACGGCAATCTCACCCGGGTGCTTTCCCGGGTTCACGGGGTGCGCCAGGATGTGGGCATCCCCTCGGTCAAGCGGCAATTGCTGGCCCTGGGGCAGCAGGATATGCCGCCCCGGCGCTGCGGGGATTTCAATCAGGCGCTGATGGATCTGGGGGCCATGCTCTGCACCCCCGGCACCCCGGAATGCGAAAAATGTCCCCTGCGCCCCCTATGCAGCGCCTATGCTGCCGGGGATGCGGAGGATCTGCCCGTCAAGGCCGCCGCCAAGCCGCCCCGGGAGGTTCAGGCCGCCGTGGGCATCGTCACCTGCGGCGCGCAGACGCTGCTGCTCCAGCGAAAAGAGGCGCTGCTCAAGGGGCTGTGGGTATTCCCCATGACGGAGGAGGGCGATACCCGGGCCGATATGGAAAAGCGGCTGAAGGCGCTGGGCGTTCAGGCGCGCTTTGCAGGCAGCCTGGGCGATGCCCGGCATGTATTTACCCACCGCATCTGGCAGATGCATCTGTATCATTACCAGGCAGAGGCGGCAAAGGCCCGGGAAGGAAGCTGGGTCAGCCTCCGGGAAATGGAGGCGCTCCCCCTGCCCACCGCCATCCGCGCCGCCCGGGAGGAGGCACGCCGCCTGCTGTCCCCCGTCATTTCTCCCGTCCGGGAGGAGGAATTGCCCGCCCTTTCCGCCGTCT
This sequence comes from uncultured Oscillospiraceae bacterium, assembly GCA_964549135.1. Classification (GTDB taxonomy): domain Bacteria; phylum Bacillota; class Clostridia; order Christensenellales; family Aristaeellaceae; genus RUG563. Next base: position 2,484 of record CAZJUJ010000016.1, read on the forward strand.
ATGCGGAAAGCTGGCAGGAATCGCACCGGGCGCATTGCTCCCCCGCCTTTCTTTCGCAGCATACGCCCCTGCACATGGAGATGCTCCTGCGGGGGCATCTGGACACGGGGAAAAAGGTCTGCGCCATCCATTGCGCCGGGGAAATCGCCGGGGTGCTGGTGCTGTTTCCCGAAATGAATGAATTGGTTTCTCTCTATATTGCCCCGCGCTTTCAGGGCTGCGGTCTGGGGCGCGCCGCCGTTCAGTATGCCGTGGAGGTGCTGGATGAGAAAAGGGATATGCGGGTGACCCTGCTGTGCGATAATGAGCGGGCGCGTCATCTGTATACCCAGGCGGGCTTTACCCACCTTCAGGCCACCCGCATCCTGGATGCCGGGCGAAACGTGCGGGAGGAGGATCGCATCCGCAAAGGAAGGGAGGAAGAAAGCACATGACTCTGGAGCTATTGCCCCATGATTTTTCCGTATGCCAGCTAAACGACTGGCGCGATGCCGATCTTTCCGCGCCCTTTGTTTTTCTTGCCCGTACCGATGAGGAAAATTCCCTGGTCTGCCCAAGCGAGGCCGTTCCCCCAGGCGCCCTGCGCCGGGAGGATGGCTGGCGGGGGATGCGCATTGCGGGCGAACTGGATTTTTCCCTGATCGGCATCCTATCGGGTATTTCCGCCCTGCTGGCTGCGCAGAAAATTTCGATTTTCGCCCTTTCTACCTATAAGACGGATTATATCCTCATTAAGAAGGAAAGCCTCCCCGCCGCGCTGGATACCCTCCGGGGCGCGGGCTATACCATCGCCATTCTTCCGTAGCCAGAGCGCAGCAAAAAAGCCGCGCCCGTCAGCGCCGCATTTTCCCATCTTCTGACCGGGGAATGACACGATTCTGCCACATAGTGGTTGTAGAATCGTCCTCGTCATCGGGGAATCATCAGCGCCGGCCACCGGCTGCCCCCTCGGCCTGAGGACGGCTGCATGATTCATCAAGGTTTGTACCCCTGGCCGGCCCGCCGCATCCCCTCGCGGCGGGTTTGTTATTTGGAGAAAAATGCAGGATTTTTCATTTTTCCAGCGAAAAAAGCAAGGAAGACTGCCAAAGAGGGGGCCGATATCATGTCCGAAAACCGCCGCCGGGAATTCATCCGCGCCTTGAAATTTCTCCTGTTCTCCATTTCCGCCGGGCTTATCCAGATTCTCAGCTTCACGCTGCTTAAGGAACTCCTGCATCTGGAATACTGGCAAAGCTATCTGGTTTCGCTGGTGCTCAGCGTGCTGTGGAATTTTACCTTCAATCGCCGCTATACCTTCCAATCCGCCGCCAATGTGCCCCGGGCCATGGCGCTGGTGGCGCTTTTCTATGTCTTCTTCACCCCGCTGAGTACCTGGGGCGGTCATCAGCTGACCGAGGCCGGGATCAATGAATACCTGATCGAAATCGGCACTATGCTCCTGAATTTCGTGCTGGAATTCCTCTACCAGCGCTTCGTGGTCTTTAAAAACTCCCTGGATACAAGAACCCAGGAACGCGGATAATCGTTGCGGGGGAACCACCTTTGACAAAAAAGTGGTTCCCCCGCAAATTATTCCCCGTCCTCCCCATTCCTGGTTTTCAGAGGGGTGAGTATGGGCCGTGCGCGTGCCTCGCTGGGTGTAACGCCAAAGTATTTTTTGAATTTTCTTGTACTGCTGCTTCGATCAATATACCCAACCATTCGGAAAATATCTGTGATAGATTGATCGGTACCGGTAATCATTTCCCAGGCTGCCTCCATCCGCAGCCTGGTCACATAATCAATATAGCGCATGCCTGTTCTGGCGCGGAAAAGTCGGCTCATATGCTCCCGGGACACGCCAAAATGCGTTGCCATTTCTTCAAGAGAAATATCCTCCCGCCGATAATTATCCCGCACATACTGAAGGATCTCCGCCCCATCCCCGGCGCTGGCGTTATGACGGCAATACTGCTCTACCGCGTCAAGCAGCTGCGCGGAAAACGCCTCCGTTTCCTCCGGAATCTGCTGATTCAGCAGCATCAGCAGCCTTTCATCCTCCGGGTTTTCCGATTTATTCAGCGCCGCTGCAATGGGCTGCAGCATGCTGTAATACAGATACTGCCGGATTTCCGGGCTGAGCGCCGTATCGGACATCCGGGTCAGCATTTTCTTCAGCATCTTCTGCGCCTTAGTCCCGTTGTATTCCAGCAGCGCCTGGGTAAATTCCTCCATTTCCTCGGCGGGAAATTCGTATTTCTGCATGGCTGAGGGTTCCTCTGCTATGCAGATTTTTTCCATGTTGCCCGCCTCAAGCTGACGATTCATCTCCGTCAGCGCATTCAGATAGGCATAATCAATAGCGCCCAGATGATCAACCGCCACGCTCATAACCGCCAGCACATGTTCCGCGCCTGCAGCATGAAGCCGGGCCGAGGCTCTTTCCCCGCGGATCCTTCTTAATTGCCCGCTTTCATCCAGATTGGGCAATTCATCCAGATACAGAAAGATCGTTTTTCCTCCTGCCTCTGCCGCCGTATACAGCCGATCCGCCAGCAGAGCGGAGACATCTATCCCTTCGGCCCAGACAGCCGCCACAAAGAAGAATTCTTCCGCCGGCTCCAGGCCGCATTTTTCCAGGAGCGGCGCATATTCCCTTTCCTCCCGAAGCAGGCCATGAAATAGCAGCCGCGCCGTCTGGGCCCGCAGCAGCGCGCGGAAATCCCCCACCTCTGCAATGTTTTCCCGAATCGTTCGCCGAATCAGCGTATGAATATCGGAAAACTCCCCCATTTTTGAGGGCGTTTCGCCGCCGCCTGTGACAGCCGCCTCCAGATTCCGCAATTGCGTCATCCGCCGATTGGTAAAGGAAACGCTGAGCAGCCCGGAAAGCAGCATACCCACAATCAGCAGGATGTAATTGCTGTATTGTATCTTGCTCATATTGGCATGCAGCAGGCGCTCATCCATGCAGATTTCCACCTGCGTTCCTATTTGCCCGGTTTCCCCAGCGGCAGAAATCCATTTTCCATGATCAGAAAGGGCACTGGCGTATTCCCGCTGCAAATGCCGAAGGCTTCCGTCCCGGCTGCCAAAGTAGAGTGGATCGCCGCAGGGCAGCGCAACGCGGATCATCATATCCTCATCCCCGGCCAGGCCCTGCAAAAAATCAGAAAAGGTAGATAGGGCGATACAGTAATTCACGGAAATTCCGGAAGGCATCGGGTAATGAAGCAGAAGATAGCCCGCATCTTCTCCGCATTCCAGGCTCATGCCCCCGCTCCCGTCCGAGGAAAGAAGGGAAAGCGCCCCTTCCGTCTGCTCAGCGCTCAATGCCAGTTCACCGCGCAGATATACCGCCGCCCGGGCCAGGCCGCTGCTGCCGTAGAGATGATTTTCATCATAATAAAGCAGCAGATCATCAATCATTCGATCAAATACATACACCGTTTTCAGCCGATCCATGCCATGGCGGGCATTCACCGCGCTTGCCAGCATGGCGGAGGGGGATAATTCGGGCAGACCGGCCAGATATGCGCCGCTTTCGTAATAGCGGGCATACTGAATATCCAGACCGGATACCACACGTTCCAGCCGGGATGTCAATTGTGCCTGGGCATCCTGACGCATTTGATGCATAGACAGCGAATGGATCAGCATGCTCATGGCCAAAAAAGGCAATACCACGCATAAATAGGTGATAAAAAACCTCATCCTGATGCTTTTCTGCATTTTCTCGCCCGTCCCCCTCTCGATGCAGGAAAGCATGGGCGGCAAAAAACGCCGTCCATGCCCTTTCCCTGCAGGAAAAAACCGTTTCTTTATTTCAGATTGACCGCATAGCGATCATAGGCCGCCTGCTCCGCGCGCAGCAATTCATCAAGACCCATGGCCAGAAGCGTATTCTGATAGGCTTCCCATTCCGCATCAATATCCGCTTCACCGGTAATGAAGGCCACCCGCATGGTTTGCAGATAGGTGGTCAGATCGGTCTTATAGCGGCCCTGTACCTCGGCCTCGTCCTTATTATAGGCCAGCGTCGGATAGGTATCCACAATATAGCCAGTACGCACCAATTCCTCGCGATGCGCCCAATTGGTCAGAATAGGATCCCGCTTCATGCTCTCCAATTCCTCCTTGGAGGCGCTGCCGGTAACGGGATAATACATGCCGTGCATTTTGGTCATCAGCTGGGTTACATTCAGATACTGATCCCGGAAGAGGCCCTGGCTTTCGTATTTGCCTTTCCAGGCGGAATCCATTACGGCAGGAATGGTAAAGCCCGCTTCGGTGGTAATGTATTCAAAGGTCTCGCCCTCAATGCCGCAATTATACCGCAGAATGTATTCATCGGTACAGAGGGCATCGATGATTTTGCAGATTTCCTCCGGATGCTCCGTCCTGGCGCTGACGAAGATATTGGCGCCCGCGCTGACCAGGGGCCAGCCGGGATAGGCGACAGGCGAATTTTCAGAGCCAAGGCCATACATCCATTGCCATGTATCATAAGCCTCGGGCACATTCAAGCCGCAGGTATTGGCCTGCAGGCCGCTCCAATCGGAAAACATGCCCACCTGGTTCTTGATAACCTTTTCCCGGCGCTCCGAGGAGGTCTGGATAAAGCAGGTTTCATCCAGCAGTCCCTCCTCATACAGGGTATTCATGTATCTGATGTAATCCTTGTATTTTTCAGTGGTTTCATACAGGAATACCTTGCCCTCCTCTACCCCCAGCATCAGATCGGTGGCATCGCTGTAGATGCCAAAGCCGGCCTGGAGCAGATTCGCGGCGTGCTGACCGGCAGCGGTATCAAAGGAAAGCGGAATCTCATCAGTGGGATCGCCGTCGCCGTTGGCATCCTGCTCCTTAAAGGCCTTAAGCACGGCGTACAATTCCTCCATTGTTTCGGGCACATCCATATTTACATTGGCAAGCCAGGTCTTATTGATAAAGACCAGATGCATAATCCGCTGCCCTTCATATACGGAGAGATTGGCCAGGCTGTAAACAGCGCCATCCTCCGTGGTATGGTAGGCCTTGTACGCCGGGTATTGCTCAAAGAGCGCCTGAAGATTGGGCATCTGATCCATATACTGACTCAGATCCAGAAAATAGCCTTCCTCCCCGTAGAGGTTGATTTCGGCTTTATCCGCCCATGCCTTAAAGCAAATATCAGGCAGATCATCACTGCTGATGAGCAGGGTCAGCTTGGTCTTCCAGATATCCTCGGGATAGAGGGTAATATCCCATTGGGTATTGGATACCTCCTGAAGATACTTCACCGCCAGGGTATCATTCCATTGGCTGTTTACCGAATCAGGGCCGGATACGGTAATGGTAACGGGCTCCTCCTCCCCAAGGGCAGAAAGAGCAGTCATGGACAGCGCAAGCACCAGCGCGGCCATCAGGGCAGTAAACCGTTTCATAGGGACACCTTCCTTTCATTATTTATTCCACTGCCGCCTGCATGCCAGGCAAGCAGAAAGAATCATTGACTATCCCTTCACAGCGCCGATCATAACCCCCTTGGCAAAGAAGCGCTGCAGGAAGGGATAGATGATCAGCATGGGCGCAGAGGATACCACGATCAGCACATATTTGAGCATATTGGCGGTGGATGCCTGTTTGAGCATGCTTTCCATTTCTTCCATGGTAAAACCGCCGCCAGAAGCCATGGCGCTTTCCGCCCACTGGCTCTGCAAAAGGATTTCCCGAAGGAAAACCTGCAAGGGATATTTGCTGCTGTCATTGAGATATACCATGGCATTAAAATAGCTGTTCCAATGGGCCACGCCATAATACAGCGTCAATACAATAACGATAGGTTTGGAAAGCGGCAGCACCACGGCGCGGAACACCTGAAAATCCGTGCAGCCGTCAATGAAGCTGGCCTCATGCAATTCCCAGGGGATGGTATTGGCAAAAAAGGTGCGGGCCACAATCAGATTATAGGCAGATACCAGACCGCTGAGCAGCATATAGGCCCTGGTATTGACCAGATGCAAACTCTTCATCAGCAGATAAGAGGGAATCAGCCCGCCGGAAAAATACATCGTCGCCAGAAATAGCGTCATCACCACGCCGCTTCCCTTCAAATCCTTCCGGGAAAGGGCATAGGCGCAGGGCAGCGTCGCCAGAAGATTGAGCAGCGTTCCGCCAAAGGTATAAACGATCGTATTGGCATAGCCCGTCCATACATCCTGGTAGCCCAGAATATACCGGTATCCCTCCAAAGTAAAGCCAACCGGCCAGAGAACCATCCTGCCCGTACTGACTGCCTCCGGATCGCTGACGGACGCGCTGAGTACAAACAAAAGCGGATACAGCGTAACAGCAAAAATCAGTACAAGAAGGCAGGTGTTGACCCCGGAAAATACGCTATCCACCGTCGTTTTTCGAATTTCCTGTTTCTTCACGCTTCCCTTCCCCCTTACCACAGGCCATTCTGCCCTGCCGCCCGGGACAGACGATTGGCGGCCAGCAGAATCAGAGAATTGCAGACGGAATTGAAAATGCTGATGGTAGCCGAAAAGGAAAAATCGTTCCCGGTTGCCAGGCCTACCTTATAGGAATAGGTGGAAATCACCTCCGAACCCATCAGATTCTGGGCCGTCTGTAATGCATACACCTTTTCATAGCCCACGCTGAAAAGAGAGCCGCAGCGCAGAATAAAGAGAATCATGATCGTGGGAATCAGAACAGGAAGATGAATATACCAGATTTTCTGGAGAGCATTTGCCCCATCGATTCGGCTGGCCTCCACCAGCGCCTTATCCACCCCGGACAGCGCCGCCACATAGATGATGGTGCCCCAGCCCGTTTCCTGCCAAACGCCGGAAAGCACATAGATCCATTTAAACATTGCCGGCTTGGCCATGAAATGAATGGATTTTCCCCCCAACGCCGTCACCAGCTGATTGATAATACCCGTATTGGGGCTGAGAAACAGGGTGATCATGCCGCAAAGCACCACGGTGGAAATGAAATGGGGCGCATAGGAGACCGTCTGAAAGACCTTTCTGAAGCTTTCGTTTTCCATCTCATTCACCATCAGCGCTACCACAATGGGAACGGGAAAGCCTATGACCAGAGAAAGCACGCTGAGGGTCAGGGTGTTTTTCAGAATGATCGGAAACCAATAGGAGGAAAACAGCCGATCAAAATTCTCAATGCCAACCCAGGCGCTGCCCAGAATGCCCCGCCTGGCGCTGTAATCCTTAAAGGCAATGGTAACGCCATACATTGGGCCATAGTGAAACAGCAGGATATAGCACAGCGCCGGCAGAAGCATCAGATACAATTGCCAGTGCCGCTTCAGGCAATCAAGACCGCCGCGGCTGGACTTCCGCCGCTGACTGACAGGGAAAGAAACAATCATCCTTCTCATCCTTTCCGGAAACGCTGCATCGCTTTTGTTTTCGTTTTCAGTATAGCCTTGAGAAAAGCCTGTGTAAAGCGGCGGTTTTTGATCATTTCCGTACAGATCAAGGATGGCTACGCCCGAAAACCCAGGAGAAGGAACGGGATTTTTGCGGGAGAACCACTTTGGCATCAAAAGCACCCCGCACCCCCTGCAAAAACCAGTTCTGGATGAAACAATAATAAATCACATGCTTGAATGCCAGTGAAGCAAAAGGGAACAAGCAGAAATGAAGAAAACAGCAATGCTTTCACCAAACGTGAGCGCATTGCTGTTATTCTCTATGTTGCTATTCTTTTTTGCCGATCTGGCATTCAACTTGGCAAAGTTCACCCATGAATCATCCAGAGCCGGTTTTCGGGAGGGTGCGGGAGGGCGCTTTTGACGCAAAAGCATTCTCCCGCAATGATTTCCCCTCCCCGTTTCCCCGGTTTTCGGGGCGGTGCGTCAGCCGTTGCCGAAGAGATCCAATTCCAGCAGCAGCACTTCGCCGGTAAAGGCATCCACATACGCCCAGCCCCGGGTATTAAATTCCTCGCTCGGTTCTTCCTGAAGCTGGTGGGTATCCTCCCCGGACAAAGCAGAGGATGTGCTTTGGTTGAGTTCCCTGCCCGGTTCATGAAACTGGATGAGCCAGCAGGGCGTTTCGGAATGCGGGCCTTTATTCCAGAGGAAGCTGGACACGCGCAGGGAATTCAGCCATTCCTCCTCCACCTGGCCCTGGCAATACTCCCGGAAGGCCGCTTCCGCGATTTTCACGGCCTCTTCCTGGCTGATAGTGCCCATTTCCCCGGCAAGCAGCATATAATCATTCTCATCCCCCGTTACCGGCGACCAACAGCGGAGAAGATAATACAGCGCGGCGGGGTTTTGGGGCCAGAACTGCTCCAGATTGCCCCCCACCTGGGCGGCAGGATTGCCCGCCCGCCAGGTTTCCACATAGGCGTCAAAGGTATCGGGGGTGATGCCCATTTCCGTCATGATCTTTTCTGCATATTCCCAATGGCTTTCCGGGATGGCCGCATCTCCCCAATACCAGGGCAGGCCATCAGGGCGGGGCGTGGACGTAGGCGCAGCGGCGGCGCTGTCCTGACCGGCAAGGATAGCATCCATATCATCATTCCACAGGCCAAGGCCCAGCACGCTGCCATCCCCGGCATCCAGATAGGCATAGCCCAGCACGCCGCCGGTTTTATTCATCAGCGTAAACTGCCAGCAGTTCATATCCTTCTGCGGACGATTGAACCAGAAGGAAACGCCGCAGATCACATCCTCCATACTCAGATCCATTTCCCCCAGCACCTGGGAATACCTTTTTTCCCATTCCGCCCGGGCAATGGCCAGGGCCTCCGCCTGGGGCACATCGGTATCCGAGGGCAGACCGGGGAAGACGATATCCCCCTCCGCATAGATGTTATGCCAGTAGAAATCAATGGCCTGGGCCTCCAGCGGCCAGAAGAGGGAATCCTCGCCGTAATCCCGATACCAGGCATCCATCAGATCCCCGGCGGTATCGCCGTTATAATTCACGGCATCCAGCTTTTCCCAATACCAATCGGGGAATAGTTCGTTATACCACATCCAGGGCTTATGATCGGGGCGGACGGTAGGCCTGGCATGGACAGTGCCGGCCGAGGCGGCGGGCTTATTCTTTTCCCAATAGGCCTCCGTCACATAAATGCGCCATTCCTGGGAGGATTCAAAGCTGGTATCGCTGGCGGTGATTTCCCCGGTGCGGGCATCCATTTCAATGTAGGCGCGGCCAATGCGGTTTTTCTCGCGATCCACCACAACCATGGTTTTCCAGACAGGGCCGTTTTCCCCCTCCATCAGGATCACCGGCATGCCGGAGCTATACAATTCATTCAGCGGATAATCCTTCATGAAATCCCGGGCGATCCGCCTGGCCTCATCGGCGGAAATCATGCTGGCCTCATCATAGGTAAGGTAGGTCTGATACAGAACATGCTTTTCCCGGGCCAGCACGCTGTTTTCCCCCTCGGTATCGATCCGATGCCTGAGCGCCTTCTGGAATTCCTGCAATAGCTCATTGGTCCATTGGGTCTGGCCGTAGCCATTGCCATAAACCCAGGCAAAGCGATCGGAAATGAATTGCCCGTTCATCTGGGAGGAGGAGGCATAGATGCCGCCGCACATGGAATGGCTTTCAATCGTGCCATCCTGGGCCATGGTCAGATAATAGATATTGGAGGTCAGATCCAGGGCCTCAAATTCCAGATACCATTCCCGGGTCTTCAGATAGGGATTGACGATGGTTTCGGTATACTGCATATGCAGCCGGTAATGCTCCGGATCGGTCAGATCGGCCGTTTCGCCATAGGTCTGCTGAAGGAAGGCAATGGCCTTTTCCAGCGCCTCCTGCTGGGAAAGCTCATCCTCCCCCTCGGGGAGAACATTGGCGATGTGCCCATCCCCCTGGCCGCAGGCCTCCAGCATTTCTTCATACCAATGCTGCACCTCCAGGGGCCATGCGGAGGGATAGAAGCCGTATTCGGTCTTGAGGAAGACGCGCATGAGTTCTTCCTTGTATTCTCCATCCTCCGATTGCTCCAGCCGGGCCAGAATATTTTCGGGCAGATGGATATTGTTTTCCTCGGCGATGCGCAGAATTTCCTGCAGCTGCGCATCGGTATAGCGATCCTCCTCCTGATTCTGACGGGCCATGGGGGCCATGATCTGATCCACGAAATCCCTGCTGCCCAGCAGGGCGGCGGCCAGCGCGCTGACAGCCAGCAGCATCAGCACCAGCGCCAGCACCAGGCCGACGGAAATCTTTCTTTTCATAACAGGCGTTTCCTTTCTTTGCTCGGGCAGATGCCTGATCATATCGCGCATCTGCTGTTCAAAATCCTGGGGGATGGAAGGGAGCGCGGCGTTTACGGTTTCCTGATTGATTTTCATTACCCGCTTCATTCAAACATCACCTCCCGATCCAGCATTTTGCGTAAGGCCTTCCGCGCACGATGAAGCCTGCTTTTGAATGTAGTCACCGGTATGCCAAGGGCCATGGCCCCCTCCTTTTCGGATGCGCCCTGCAGGTATTTCACCAATACCGGCAGGCGCAATTTCTCCGGAAGGGCATGAATGGCAGCATATAGATCGGTGTAATCGGAAGCCTGGGTTTCATCCCGGGGTGGCGTCTCCACGGGAAATACCCGCATCCGATGCCGCTGGATATTATGGCATTCATTGATGAGGATGCGGGTCAGATACCAGCGGAACATGCCCTCCCGGGCCGCCTCCCGCTTTTCCCAGCCCTTGAGCAGGGCCTGCTGCACCGCATCCCGGGCATCCGCCTCCTGGCGGAGCATGCCCATGGCGATTTTGTATAGCGGCTGCAATGATTCCTCCGCAACGCGCTCGTATTCCTGGCGATCGGCCAATGGAATGGCCTCCCTTCAAAAGCAGTGTGTTGAGTACTCTCACAATGAAAAGACGGAGGAAACAGGCAAAAGGTTTCCACCGCCGGAAAAATTTTTTTATTTTTTTCGCGTGCCCCTGCATCGCCCCGGGCTATCGCATGGCCCCTGCCTTTTCCAGCGCCCGAACCAGGGGCGGAATCACCAGCAGCTGGCAGACAATGCCCGGCCAGGCATTGAATAGCGCCCCGGCCAGAAAGGCATGGAGGGTAAAGGCAGAGGTGCCAAAGGCCGTCAGAAGATACCGCACCGCGCCCCAGGCCAGCCGGCCCAGCAGCATGGCCAGTATTAACGAAAGATAGAGGCCGCGCACATTCCGGGAAAAGCGGCGATACAAGACCCCCGATGCGGCCCCGTACACCGCCAGTTCCGCCATCATGCCCGCCCCGCTGGGGAAAAGGGGCGGCATGCCAAAGAGCAGAAAGCGCAGCGGCGGCGCAAGCAGCCCCACCAGCAGCGCCGAGGGCCAGCCGCACACAAACCCGCAGAGCAGCACCGGGATATGCATGGGCGCCAGCTGGCTGCCGATTTCGGGAATCTGGCCGGTAATCAGGGGCAGAATCATGCACAGCGCCAGGCACACCCCGGAAAAAACCAGCCGCCTTACCTGCATTTTCTTCATATGGCATCCTCCTCAATAAAAAAAGGCACGCGCCGCCCAGGCGGCCATGCCTTCATGACATCCGTTTTTCTAAGAGTAATTCCCTCCGGTCTGCATCCCGGGCTTCTGCCCGGCCCGCATGCTTCCTGCATGGGGCTGCCGGAATGGAATGATTATACTATGCCGTCAGCCCTTTGTCAAGGCCGAAAGATAAGCTGCGGTTTCCTCCGTCAGGGCGCGCAGGGAAAGATCGCCCACCCCCACAATGATATTATTGCAATGATTCACCGGCAGCAGCAGCTTTTTCGCCCGGCTCTGCCCAATCGCCTGGGCCATTCTGGGGGTAATTTCGCCCAGCAGAGAATCGGCGATGGCAATGCCCACCGGCCCCGCGATCACATCCGCATCCCGGCAGCAGACCACCACCGCGTTTTCCCCCGTAGCCGCCTGATCGGCCCCGGCCCGGAGCATGGCGGCGGTGGCGCTGGCATTGGCCCCCACGGCGGTAATGCGGCAGGGAATGGCAGCGGCCCGAACGGCCTCCACCAATTGGCGGCCAATGCCGCCCCCCTGGCCATCCACAATCAGCAAATTCAGCATCTGTGCCTCCTCCTTCTGCAAAAAACAGGCCGGAGCGCGCGCTCCGGCCCGAATGTTTTCCTTCGATGGCTTATTCTCCGTCCTCCGTCCGCTGGGCGCGGCGGCGGCGGCGACGGGAATTATCCTCCTCCCTGGCCTCCTCATGGGCGGCGGCCAGGCGGCCCTCCACGGGATCAGCGGCCTCCGCCGCCACATCCTCTTCCGTCACATCCAGCGTCGGGGCGTCGTCGCTCTGGGCGGCGCTCACCCGGGAGACCCTGTATCCGCCCTCGCCGTCAGCAGCCGGCATTTTTTCCGCCGCCGGGGCAGGGGGGGCATCCGCCTCCACAATGGGCTTCACCAGCTTTTCGTGGGGCAGGGCCGGGGCTTCCTCCTCTTCGGCCCGGTAGGTTTCCTCTACCTGCATTTCCTCGTCCTCGGCATCCTCCTGGGCAGGCTCGGTATAATCCCGGCGCTCGGCCAATTCCAGATGATCATAGGCCGCCTTGGATTTGCCCTTCTTATAGAGGCGCACCCCGGTGCTGACGGCAAACAGCACCAGCACCGCCAGGAAAATCGCCCCGATAATGGCGCCCAGGGTCATCAGCGCGCTGCGGGCCTGGAGCATGAAGGGCTCCGCCGGGGCAGCGGTGGCCAATACGGGCGGGGCCACGGTAACCACCGGCACCTGGGTGGGCGCCTGGGTGGGCTGGGCATAGACCAGCTGCAGGGTATTGGAATCAAAGGTGACGGTATTCTGCAGGGTATCCTTCAGCGATGCGGTAAAGCGGAATTTGCCCGCCTGGGAAACCGTCACATCCCGGGTCAGCACGATGCTGGCCCCGGGCTCCAGAGAGGGAATGGTATAGATGAAGGTATCGCCGTGGTAGATGTTGATCTTTTCGGCCTTGACGTTGCTGTTATTGGTCACGGTGAGATGGAAGCGCACATCCGCCGGGGTCTGATGGATGGCCTCCTGCTCGCTGGTAAGATTCAGGGTCAGCAGCAGCGTATTTTCCGGATCGAAGACGCCGATGGTCAACTCGCCCGCGCTGAGGCTCTTGGTTTCGCCGGTGTTATCCGGCAGGCTGGCGGTCACCTTGAAGGTGGTGGGCTCCATCAGGATAAATTCCTTTTCCTCCACCACCGTCTGCCCGGCAGGAATGGAAAGATTCGTCAGAATCTCGCCCTTGCCGGCGTCCGTCACGGTAACATTGGAATAGGATACGTTGCCCGCATTGGTAAAGGTTACCACCAGCCGGGCGGCCTCGCCGATATTGATGCCGGCGGAGGGCGAGGAAAGCTCAATCTTCAGATTGGGCTGGGCCAGAGGAATAACGGCCTCCCCCACCTTTTCGGTCAGGGTCTTGGCGGCATTGGCGGCCTTATAGGTGATTTCGGCGCTACTCTTGAGATCGGCATTGCCGATGCGGGAGGTAAAGGTCAGGGTGGTCTTTTCGCCCACGCCCAGGGTCTTTACCGTCTGGGCGGTCTTGGAGATATTCTCCTTCACCCGAATATCCTTTAAATCCACATTGCCGCTGTTGTAAAGCTCATAGACAACGGTTGCCTGGCTGCCGCTGCGCACCACTTCGGGGGTGATGCTGCGGCTGACGGTGAGCTTTACCCTTTCGCCGGTAAATTCCACCCGGGCCACGGCCTCGCGGCTGAATTCCACCAGTTCGCCGCTCTCATCCTCCAGATGATATTTGAGGGTATAGGAAAATTCCCCGGCATCCAGTTCTGCCTGGGTCACATTCCATTTGCCCTCCCAGGAACGGAAGGCCCCCGCCTTGAGGAGATAGGTGCCCCCATCCCCAAAGGAAGAAACCACGTTTCCCGCCGGGTCATACAATTCCACCGGATACTTCATATCCGTGCTTCCGGTGTTGGCCACCCGCAGCGTCACCTTCACTTCGCCCGGCTCCGTCAGACGCTGGGGATCCACCTGGATGGTAAAATCAATGGGATCCTCCGCAGCCAGCGCCGCAGCCGCCCCCATAGAGAAAAGAAACACCAAAAGGATCAGCGCCAGGCGCATCAGGCGCCCCTGTTTCTGGGCAAGCATCATTGCCCTCCCTCCTTCCAAATGCATGGACGCGCCATGCGGGGAGAAAAATATCTACTCTATAGCATTTTAGAGCAAGAACGCGCCGATGTCAAGCAAAGGGCGCGTTTTCCTTTTCAGGAACCGGAAATTTTACAGTTTTTCTGCTGTTCCGCCTGTTTTTTCCTGTCATGCGCGCCGTCAGGGCAGGGCGAAATTCAGCGCGTCGTCATATTCCGGCACGTTCACATAGGATTGGGGCACCTCGCCTACGATAATCGCCTCGGCAATCAGCGCCTCGCTGGCAATGGATACGCGCTTGGCCCCGCTGGGAATCACCAGCCGCACAGATACCTGCAGGGTCAGATAAATTTTGTGCCGGGTCTGATTAATGCCTGCCGATTCAAATTCGGTGGAGAAATTGGCGGTAACCGCGCTGACCGGCACGATGCGCACCATCACCTTGGGGCCAGCGGCAGAAAGAAAGGGAATGCCCAGCGCCGCCCCCAGGGGAATGCCCACGCTCTGGGTTTCCGCGCTTTCCAGCCGCGCCTGTGCGCTGAGGGCGGCGGCTGTGGCCAATTCATTCATCCGCGCCGCATTGGCCCTGAGCATCGTTACCCGGCCGCCCGCGTCCACCTGCACTTCCATCATATCGCCATATGCCACGCCCTTTTCCATTACCTCGCGAACGGCCTCGTGAATGTATTCCACCGCCATGGCCTCCGCCCGGGCATGGGCCAGATCCAGAATCACCGCCTCCAAATTTCTTTCCAGCAGAAGAAAAATCACCGAGCAGACCATAAAAAGAATGGCGCCGGCCCGCAGGATTTTCCGCCAGCGCCCGCCCTTCCTTTTCTCCTTGCCCCGGGCCTTCTTTTCCATGCCTATCCCCTCCCGGGAACAGAATATGCGCCCCGGACATGAGAATGAACGGGGAACGGGATGGGATTATTGCGGGAGGCGGCTCTTGCGTCAAAAGCATCCTCCCGCTCCCTCCCGAAAACCGGCTCTGGATGAAACAAAAGGGAAATTCCCAGATTGAATGCCAGGGCAGCAAAAAAGAGCTGCTATTAGAAAAACAGCAGCAATGCTTCCACATTTGGTAAGAGCATTGCTGTTTCGTTCCTTACAACTATTTCTCTTTTGCTTCACTGGCATTCAACAATGTGTAAATAATCCATGTTCCATCCAGAGCCGGTTTTCGGGAGGGTGCGGGAGGGGACTTCTGACTCAAAAGTCTCCTCCCGCAAAAAAATCCCATTCTCCTGATGCTTTCTTGGAGGGGTGCGGGGAACCGTTCTTTGGCAACAAAGAATGGTTCCCCGCAATTATTTCCCCGCAAAATCCCCGTCCTTAACCCATTTTTTCGGCGAATTCGGCGTTGCTTTCGGTCGTTTCCAGCGCGTTCATAATCTGCGCCAGTTTTTCCTCGGCCTGCTCGCCCTGCAGCATTTCCCGCACGGCGGCGGCGGCCTTCTGCTCCGCCTCGGTCAGCAGCATTTCGGCCCGGCGATTCATGCCCCGGATGACATTTGCCGCGGTGGGCTGCTTTTCCAGCACCCATTCCATATTGCTCACGCCGCTGATTTCTCCGGCAATGGCCTCATCCAGCCGCTGCGAATGATCGTCCACGGCGGCAATCACGGTGATCGAGCCGCCCTCCCGGGTATTGCGGGCCGCGCCCAGGAATTTCTTGGGCTTATTCAGCGCGCTGGCCGCCAGGCCCTCGGAAAGGATGCGGGCGGTCTGGGGCGAAAGGAGATTATACAGGCGGATCATGCGGGTCAGGCTATCCAGCAGGATCACCACATCCCGCTTTTTCTCCGCCAGGCGCATGGCCCGCTCCAGGGCCAATTCCAGCACCCGGGCCTGATTTTCCGGGGTTTCATCGAAGGTGGTATACACCACCTCGCCCTTGACCGCTTCCTTGATCTCGGTCACTTCCTCCGGCCGTTCATCCACCAGGATGGTCATCAGCTGGGCCTTGCTGTGATTCTGGGCGATGGCGGCGGCCAGCTTCCGCAGGAAGGCCGCCTTATCCACCTTGGGCTGGCAATAAACCAGCGCCCGCTGGCCAAAGCCCACGGGAGCCAGCAGCTCCATCAAACGAAGGGAGGCATCATTTTCCCCCTTGGGCATGAGATTGATTTTCTTCCGGGGATACACCGGCGTCATTTCCTCAAAGCAGGGACGGCTCTGGGTTTCCTCCGGGGTCTGCCCGTTGATTTCGGTAATGTACAATAGCGGGCTCACCCGATCACCTTCCCGCTGGGGCTTGGTTTTGCCCGCAATATAATCCCCCGAGCGCAGGCAATAGCGCCGGATCTGGGCATTGGAAACATACACGTCATTTTTTCCGGGCAGATAATGCTCGCCCCGAAGGAAGCCATAGCCATCGGGATGCACCTCCAGCACGCCCGCGCCATCGCCGCATTCGCCCATGGCCAGCATTTCCGGGATCGCGCTGCCGGGGGCAGGGGCCTCCTTCTGATAATAGGGGGCGTTCTGGGCGGGGCGTGCATAATTCATGCCCTGACCATTTTCCCGGGGCTGGGGAGCATAATCATTCCGGGGAGCATAATCGTTCCGGGGCGCATATTCATTCCGGGGAGCGTAATCATTCCGGGGGGACTGATATTCCTGCTGGCCGTAAGCCGGGCGATAATCCGCGGCGCGGTCATTTTCCTGCATGCCCTGATCGGCAGGGCCAAAGCGATTGGGATAGGAGGCAGGGCGAAGCTGCTGCTGCGAGCGGGGATCGGGCCGCTGCTGGGGCGGACGATTATAGCCCCGGGAATCGGCGGCAGGCCCCTGCTGGGCGCTGCGGGGCGCGCCCCAGCCCTGGGGAGCGCGATTATAGGAGGGATTGGGATTCTGATACGCCCGGGGATTATGCCAGGCGCGGGAGCCCTCCATGGTAAAGGCGGGAGCCTTGGAGGAAATGCCGCTGACCTGCTGGGGCGCGGCGCTCTGGCCGGCCGGGGCGGGCTGAACCGGCCGGGAAATAGGACGGGAAACGGGCTGGGGCGCCGGATTGGGCGTCAGCACAGGAATATCCTCTTCCTCCGATTCATCATCGGTAATGATGGCGGCGCTGCGAACGGGATGCTCGGGAGCAGCGGGCTGGGGGGCGGGCTTTTCCTCCGCCTTGGCCGCAGCGGCCTCCGTCAGCTTATCAATAATTCCCTGCTTGCTGATCCCTGCGCCCAGCTTCACGCCCATTTCCTTGGCCGTGCGGCGCAGATCCAGCACCGTCATTTTTTCAAATTGCTCGCTCATGAGAATTCCTCCTTGGATGATCGGGGCTATCGGAAGAATGACGCGAAAAAAGAAGCGGCAAAGGCCGTTCCCATCGGCTTTCAGCATCCTTACGCTTTTCCTGGTATTTCTATCGCGTCATCCGAAACCGCAGGCTCCCATCCTGATAAAAATCAAACCGGCAGATCCTTTTATAAGGCACTGTCTTCTGGCATTATAGCAGAATCCTCCGCGGATTTCAACCATTTTTTTCAAAAACGCGCAATCCCGGGCAGAATTCACAATCCATTCAAATTTACACAAAACTTGTATACAAGAAAAAACGGCAGGGCATCCGCTTTTTCCCGGATACCCCGCCGAACAAACGGCATACTTCCGCCGCCATTACCGGCCCATGGGCCTATTTCCCCACGCAGAAGCGGGAAAAAATATCGTCCATCAGCCGCTCATCCACCTGCTCGCCCGTAATGCGGCCCAGAACGGAAAGGGCCTCATGCAATTCCACCACCGCCAGCTCCACCGGCTCCCCGGCCTGGCAGCCCTCCGCCGCGCGGCGAAGCGCAGCCGCCGCCTCCCGGGCCAGATGCATATGCCTTTCCTGGGTCAGGGCGCTTTCCCCGGCATGCGCGCCAAAGGCCGCCACCCGCGCCTCAAGCTCCCGGATGCCCTCCCCGCTTGCCGCCGAAACGCGCACGGCCCCGGGGAAGGCATCGGGGGAAAGCCTGCTTTCCAGATCGCATTTATTCAGCACGATGATCCGGGGCGCATCCGCCGTCTCCCGGAGCAATTCCTGATCCTCCTCCGTCATTTCCTGCGATGCATCCAGCACCAGCAGCACCGCATCCGCCCCGGCCACGGCCTGCCGCGCCCGCTCCACGCCGATGCGCTCAATTTCATCCGCGTTTTCCCGGATGCCCGCCGTATCCGAAAAATGCACCCTGAGGCCGCTGAGCATCACATCCGCCCGGACAATATCCCGGGTGGTGCCGGGAATATTGGTGACGATGGCCCTTTCCTGCCGGGCAAGGGCATTGAGCAGCGAGGATTTGCCCACGTTGGGCCGGCCGCAAAGCACGGCCTCCAGGCCCTCCTCCGCAATGCGCGCCCCCCGCTCATCGCAGGCGCTTTCCAGCTTTTCCGCCAGGTGCAGCGCGCCCGTCTCCATTTCCCCCGCCGCCTCCTCCCAGGAGATTTCCTCGGGATAATCAATGGCGGCTGCCGCGCCCGAAAGCAGCGCGATCAATTCCTGCTGGGCAGAGCGGATAAAGGCACTCACCCCGCCCTCCATCTGGCGCAGCGCCGCCCGGGCCGCCCGGCCACCCTCGGCCTTAATCAGGCTCATTACGGCCTCCGCCCGGCTCAGATCAATGCGCCCGTTCAGAAAGGCGCGCCGGGTAAATTCTCCCGGCTCCGCCGCCCGTGCCCCCAGGGCGAACAGGGCGGAAAGCACGCTTCTTGCCGCCCATGCGCCGCCGTGAAGATGAAATTCCGCCACATCCTCCCGGGTATAGCTGCGGGGGGCGCGCATCAGCACCGCCATGCATTCATCCAGCGTTTCCTGCTGATAGATGATATGCCCGTAATAGAGCCGATGGCTTTCAAAGGCCCGGACGGGAGAAAAAAGCTGCCGGAGAAGTTCTTCCGCCTCCGGGCCGCTTACGCGCACAATGGCAATGCCGCCCTCTCCCGGGGCGGTGGCCAGGGCGGCAATGGTATCCTGATTCTGAAAATTCATCTGCTTTTCCTCTATTCCGCTGGTTTTATCAAAGTCTGCTGCGTCCTGCGCTTAAGGGGCGCCCTTACGCGCCTTCGCCCCCGGGCTGGGACAAGCGCTTTTCCTCCTCCATGCTTTTGCTTCTTGGCACAAAGCCGGAAAAGACGGTTTCCTTTTCATCGCTCTCCACGCTCAGCTCGCCGCCGTAATGGCGCAGGGTCTCCCGGGCGATGAACAGGCCCATGCCCCGTCCCTCGCCCTTGCCGGAAAAGCCCGCCTCAAAAATGGAGGCGCGCACGGCTTCGGGAATCATGGGGCCGTTATTCCTGACCGCAAAGGAAAAGCCCCGGATATCCTCGGAAAGGGATACCTGGATCCGGGCGTTTTCCCGGCTTTCCAGGGCATCCATGCCATTATCCAATAGGTTGGAAAGCACCCGGCACATTTCCCAGGCGGGCAGGGGCAATTCCTTCCAGGCGGCATACACCGATATTTCCAGCCGGATCTGCCTTTCCTTCGCCTCGGCCATTTTGGCGCGCAGCAGGGCGTTCACCGGGGCGCAGGCCGTTTTCAGGCTCTGGCTGACGGCCTGAATATCCCCGTAGACCTGCTCGATATACTGATTGGCCTCGGCATATTCCCCCATTTCAATCAGGGAATAGACCACCTGCAGGTGATTAAGAAAATCATGGCGCTGTGCCCGAAGCACCTGATTCAAATCGCTCATCTGGGATACGGTTTCATCCAGCCCGTGCAGCCTGACATGCATTTTCATGGCATGGACAGCCTCCCGGATATCCACCGCCGCGCCCCAGGCCACCACGGCAAACAGAAGCAGCACGATCACATCCCCCAGCAGCCCCTGCAGCGCCTGATTCACTCCGTCGATGAGAATATACACCGTCAGCGCGCCCATGGCCGCAATCTGCAGCGCATTAATGACCACCGAATACACGGCGGCCTTGCGCATATTGAATTGTGGCTTCATTTTCATAGGCTGCCTTCCATCTCCTCCCGCAGGGCGGCAAGCACCCTGCGCTCCATCCGGGAAACCTGCATCTGGGTCAATTGCATCTCCCGGGCCGTTTCCCGCTGGCTGAGCCGCTTTTCAAAGCGCAGCATCAGCAGCTGCTTTTCCGGATCGCTCAGGCCCTGCATGGCCCGCTTCAGATCCTCCCGCCGCTCGATTTTTTCAAAGCCAGTCTCCTCAAAGGGCACCCGTTCCCCGGGGGACAGCCCCTCCTCATCCTTCTGATCCAGCGAGGAAATCTGATTGGCCTCCCGGGCAGAAAGCACCGTCAGCACCCTTTCCATTTCCCAGCCGAGGCGCTGCGCCAATTCCCGGGCGGAGGGCTCCTCATGATTTTCCCGCAGGTATTTTTCCCTTTCCGCATTCAGCTGCGCCCCCTGCTCCCGAAGGGCCCGGGGCGTGCGGAGCAGCCCGGCCCGATCCCTGAGATAATTGCGGACGGTACCGGTGATGGTAGGGGTTACAAAGGTGGTGAATTTCAGCCCTCTTTCCACATCAAAACCCTTCAGCGCGGAAACGCAGGCCATGGCCGCCACCTGATAAAGATCCTCATATTCAATGCCCCGCCCCGAAAAGCGCCGCGCAATCAGCGCGCAGAGGGGCAGCGCCTCCTGCAGCGCCGCCTCAAGATTTTCCTCCGTGGGCGAAAGGGCATAGCTGCACGCCAGGGCGTGCATTTTCGCCGCGTCCATCATCCCTTCACCCCTTGGCGGGCAGCGTCAGATGCACGCAGTGAACCCCGCCTTCATCCTGCTCCAGATGCACATCCTTTACCAGGGGCTGCAGAATCAGCCGGGCAATATCCGCATCCGCCGCTTCATCGCAGGGCTGGCAGACCCTTTTGCTGGCCGAAAGGCACATGGAAAGCCCCTCCCGGCTCAGGCTGCATTTCATATTCAGCGTCTCGGCCACATAATCCTGATGGAGCAATAGATCGCAGCTTTCCTCAATGGCGGTTGCCAGATCATCCAATACATCCACCGGCAGATCATAGATTGCGCCCACCCCGGCGGCTGCCATGCGCAGCGCCAGCACCCATTCCTTCCGGGCAGGCACGGACATCATCATTGGCTGCATTCCCTTTTCACCACTTTCATATCTTCCTTCGGTATTTCGCTCAGCAGCGTGGCCCAGGCATCCTGGGCGTCATCCACCCACATTTCCCGGGGGCAGAGCAGGGTGATTCCCTCCTCGGGCAGATTCATATAGACAGGAATATCCCCCCGCATCCGGCAGAGCATTTCCTGAATCCGCGGCATTTTCTCCCGCTTTAGGCGCAGGTATAATTTGACCGGGGCATCCTTGGCCCGCTGGGCGTCGGTGCGGTGATCGATGACCTTGGGCTGCACCAGCGGCTCAATCACATCGACCAGCAGCTTCATATCCTCATCCTCCCGGACGGAGAGCCTGCCGGTCAGCAGCACCGCCTGATCGGTCTGGATTTCCCGGCTGTAGCGCTCAAAGACCCGGGGAAAAAGCAGGCATTCGATCTGCCCGGTCTGATCCTCCAGGGTGATAAAGCCCATCATGGCCCCCTTCTTGGTGGCCTTGCTGTGGGTTTCCACGATCAGGCCGCCCATAACGACCTGCCGCCCATCCTGGGAAAGGCCATGATCCGCCTGCTCTGCATATTCGGCCAGGACGGCGGTATTCACCGGCAGCTTTTCCAGGGTGTCTGCGTATTCATCCAGGGGATGGGCGGAGCAGTATACCCCCGTCATCTCCTTTTCCTGGGCCAGCAATTCCCGCAGGGGGTATTCATTGAGGTCGGGATACGTTTCCTCCGTGCGCATTTCCTGGGCCGGCTGACCGAAATCGAAGAAGGAAAGCTGGCCCTCCACATTCTGCCGCCGCTGATTGGTCTTGGCATCCATGACGCTCTCGTATACCGCCATGCATTGCACCCGCCTGGCCCCCAGATCATCAAAGCAGCCCGCCTTGATCAGGCTTTCCACCGCCCGCTTATTGACCTCTTCCCCGCCGACGCGGCGGCAGAAATCGAAAATATCCCGATAGGGGCCGCCCTTTTCCCGCTCCCGGACGATGGCCTCCACGGCTTTTTCCCCCACGTTCTTTACCCCGCCCATGCCAAAGCGGATGCCCAGGGCGCCCGCCGGGGTGCGGTCAACGGTAAACTTTCGCACGGAGGAATTGATCCGCGGGGGCAGGATGGGAATGCCCCGCTGACGGCAGTAGTAGATATAGCCCGCGATTTTTCCCGCGTTCCCGGTAAAGGAATTCATCTGAGAGGCCATAAACTCCGCCGGATAATGGCATTTGAGATAGGCGGTCTGCAGCGATACCACCGCATAGCAGGCGGCATGGGGCTTATTGAAGGCATAGGAGGCAAAGGCGGTCATTTCGTCAAAGATTTCCTCCGCCGTTTCGGGAGGAACGCCCCGGGAAACCGCGCCGGGGATATGCTCTTCCTGAGAGCCGTAGACGAAATTCTTCCGCTCCCGGGCCATCACATCCTTTTTCTTTTTCGCCATGGCCCGGCGCACCAGATCGCTCCGCCCGTAGGAATAGCCCGCCAGATCACGGACAATCTGCATCACCTGCTCCTGATACACCATGCAGCCATAGGTAACATCCAAGATGGGCTTGAGCAGCGGCGTTTTATACTGCACCGTTTCGGGATGCTGCTTGCCCTGAATATACCGTGGAATGGAATCCATGGGCCCGGGCCGGTAGAGGGAAATGGCGGCGATAATATCCTCAAAGGTGCGGGGGCGCATATTGGTAAGGAAGGTGCGCATCCCGCCGCCCTCCAATTGGAATACCCCGTCCGTATCCCCCTGGCAGATCATATCAAATACCTTTTCATCATCCAGCGGGATTTCCTCCGGGGTCATTTCAATGCCCCGCCGGGCCAGCATATCCAGCGTATCCCGGATAACGGTCAGATTGCGCAGGCCCAGAAAATCCATTTTCAGCAGGCCCAGCTTTTCAATAATCCCCATGGGATACTGGGTGGTGATCACATCGTCATTGGTCTGCAGGGGCACATAATTGGTTGCGGGCTCCCGGGTGATCAGCACCCCGGCGGCATGAGTGGAGGCATGGCGGGGCATGCCCTCCAGCGTCATGGCGGTATCAATCAGCCGTTTGATCCGGGGCTCGCTATCATACATGCCCTTTAAATCCTTGCTCTGCTCCAGCGCCCTTTCCAGCGTCATATCCAGGGCCATGGGCACGGCCTTGGCCACCTGATCCACCTCGGCATAGGGATAGCCCAGCACCCTGCCCACATCCCTCAGCACGCCCCGGGCCGCCAGGGTGCCGAAGGTAATAATCTGGCAGACATGATCATGCCCGTATTTCCGGGCCACATAATCAATGACCTCCTGCCGCCTCTCATAGCAGAAATCCACGTCAATATCGGGCATGGATACCCGCTCGGGATTCAGGAAGCGCTCAAAGAGCAGGTTATAGCGCAGAGGATCCAGCATGGTGATATTGAGGCAGTAGGCCACGATGCTGCCCGCGCCGCTGCCCCGCCCCGGCCCCACCATGATGCCGTGATCCTTGGCGTATTTGATAAAATCCCACACGATCAGAAAATAATCCACATAGCCCATTTTGCTGATGACGGATAATTCATATTCCAGCCGCTCCCGGGCGGCGGAATCCTCAGCATCATAGCGCCGGGCAAAGCCCTCCTCGCAGAGCCTGCGCAGCATGGAGGCTGATGTTTCCCCCGGCGGCACATCATAGCGGGGCAGATGCACGGTGGAAAAATCAAAATCCACCCGGCAGCGATGGGCGATTTCATGGGCGCGGGAAACGGCCTCCCCCTGATCGGGGAAAAGGGCGCGCATCTCCGCCTCGGATTTGACATACAATTCCCGGGTGGTCATGCGCATGCGGCCGTCATCCTCCAGGGTTTTGCCGGTCTGGATGCACATAAGCACCTCCTGGGCATCGGCATCCTCCCTGCGAAGATAGTGGCAGTCATTGGTGGCCACCAGGGGCGCGCCGGTCTTCCGGCTCATGGCAATCAGCCCGGGCAGCGCCAGCTTTTCCTCTTCGATGCCGTGATCCATGATTTCGATGAAGAAATTCTCTTTCCCGAAAATTTCCTGCATCCTGCGCACATAGTTTTCCGCATCCTGCTCCCTGCCCTCCAGCAGCATCTTGGGCAGATCCCCCGAAATGCAGGCGGAAAGGGCAATGAGCCCCTCGTGATGCTTTTCAAGCAGGGCATAATCCATCCGGGGACGATAATAGAAGCCCCTGATAAAGGCCTGGCTCACCAGATACATCAGATTCCTGTAGCCCGTCTCATTTTCGCACAGAAGAATGAGATGGCTGTATTCCCGGGAAAAGGCGCGCTTATCCTCCATATCCGGGCAGAGATAGGCCTCGCAGCCGATGACGGGATGAATGCCCGCCTCCTTGCAGGCCATATAAAACTCCACCGCGCCATAGAGCACGCCGTGATCGGTAATGGCGCAGGAATCCATGCCCAATTCCTGAATGCGCCGAACCAGCCGCTTGATGCGGCAGGCCCCGTCCAGCAGGCTGTATTCCGTATGAAGATGCAAATGGGTAAAGGCCATAGGCGCGCTCCCTTCCGTCTCTGTCTCCCCCAGATTATACTCCATTTTCTGCCGCTTGTAAACGGCGGCGCAGCATTTCCCGCCCCGCGAGGCATGCGTTTTTTCTCCGGGGAGGGATTGAGAAAATCGTAATTCCGTGATATAATCAGAATTACGATTCTGCCCGTCAGGCGCAGAGCAAAAAGGGGGGAGCCGCCATGCGGCTGAAGGTTGTGCTGGTGGAAAACGATCCGGAAACCCTGCAGATTCTGACCGAGCGGGTGGATTGGGCCGCCCTGGACTGCGAAATCGCCGGAACGGCTGCCGACGGGAGCGCGGGCATCGCCCTGGCCCTGGAAAAAAAGCCGGATATACTGATCACCGCCATCCGCATCCCCGAAAAAACCGGGCTGGAGCTGATGGAAAGAATCCGTCCCGTTCTGCCCGACTGCAAAATCATCCTGCTGACCCGATACGCCCAGTTCCAGTACGCCTGCCGGGCCATCAAGCTGGGGGTATTTGATTATCTTCTCAAACCCGCAAGCCCCGAGGAAATCACCCGAACGCTCCGCCGGGCCGTAGCCCAGACCCAGAATACCCTGGCTGCCGCCGTGCGCCAGGAGCAGGTGGATACCCTCAAGCGCCAGGCCCAGCTGTTGGCCCTGCTCACCAATGATTCCCAGCGCGGGCAGGGGGTCAATGATATGCTGGCCGATGCCCATCTGGGCTTTGAGGCCTATTATATCATGGTGGTGCAATTCCCCGGGGAGCGGCTCTATTCCCAGAAAACCCTCAATCGCCTGGATGCGGTCTTTGCCCGGGAGCATGCCCGGGCCGTTTCGATCCTGCTGTATGATTCCGTGGTGGTTTTCGTCATGCGGGACGAGGCCGATTCCTCCTGGCGGGGAGAGGCGATCAAGCTGGCCCAGGCGGTTATGGAGGAAATGCAGATGCCGGTGCATATTTCCTCCAGTCAATTGCATACCTCCCGCCATGCCATCCGTCAGGCCTATTATCAGGCCCGGCAGACCCTTTGGGAAATTGCGCTCAACAAGCAGGAAACCGGCCTGGCCTTCTATCAGGAGGCCGATTCCTCCCGCGCCCCCGGCGAGCGGGTGGCCGAAACCCATCGGCGCATTGACGCGCTCATCGAAAAGGCCGATCTGAGCGATGAATTCGCCGTTCAGGCCGCCTCCGTGCTGGTGGAATTAAGCGGCCATCAGTACAGCAATCTCCGGGCCATGATTTCCCTGTATACCCTGGCGCTGCAGAAAAAATTCGCCGCCGCCTCCGATCGGAAGACCGATGCCGCGCTGCTGAATACCTGGTTTGTCAGCAGCGAGGCGGACGCCAGAAACTGCCTGCTGCAGCTCAGCGCCGCCCTGCGGGAATTGCATGAAACGCCCAAATATTCTCTCCTGGTGCGCAATGCCATCCAGTATATCAATCTCCACGCCATCGAAGGGCTGCAGCTCAGCGATGTGGCGGATAAGCTGTGCGTCAGCGCCAATTATCTTTCCGCCCTGATGCGAAAGGAAACGGGCGTTACCTTCCATGAGCATGTGCTGGAGGCCAAAATGGCCGTGGCCCGCTCCATGCTGGCCGATCCCCGCATTCTGGTGGAGGAGGTGGCCCGGGCGGTGGGCTATGGCAATTATATTTCCTTCTATAATGCCTTTAAGCGGGTGGAGCATATGACCCCCACCGAATTCCGCAACCGGAAAACGGACTAAAAACGCGCCTGACGGCTGTCAAAAAAGTGGCTAAGGCCACTTTTTTGAGTTGCGCTCCGTCACTGTCAGGCCTGTTCACAGGCCTGACGGTCGTTCCTCCGCGTAAGGTATGTTTCCGGCAGAGCCGGAAACGCCCCGCCCGACCGGCAGAGCCGGTCGATACGATTAAGGTCAGAGGGCCTGCGGGCCCTCCGACACCACCCGAGGGAGGGAGACTTTCCCTGCGTCTTTCATCATCTGCGCCGTCCCATTCCGGGCGGCTTTTTTGCGGTTGCCCGCGCATTCCTTTCAAAGGAAGGATTGCATTTTCTTCCAGGCCATGCTATAATGGAGAAACTTTCAGTAAATGGGAGGGAATTTCCTTGGAAGACCCGATAGGCCGATGGTTTGCCGAACTGGTATTGCTCGTTTTCTGTGCGCTGCTTTCCTGCGCCCAATCCGCCCTGAAAAATGCAAATGAGAATAGGCTCCGGGCCGCCGCCGAAGAGGATGGCCGCGGGAAGGAGCTATTGCCCCTGCTGGATCGCCCCCAATCCGCCCTGGTTTCGCTGCGCGGATTAAGGACGTTTTTTCTGTCTCTCTTCGTCATCCTGGGCACGGGCATCTTTAGGAATGGCGCCCTTTCTCCGGAATGGACGGGCGCGCTCTTTTCCCTGTGCGCCATGCCGGTGATCATGATCTTTGGCAAAATGGTGCCGGAAAGGCTGGGCAAAAAGCGCGCCGAGCAGCTGCTGCCGCTGCTGCGCCCGCTGATTCAGGCGGTCACCTTCCTCATGTCCCCCTTCACCCTGGCAGAGCGGGGGCTGACCCGGCTGATCGTTCGCCTCTTCGGCATCGATGAGGCGGCCCGGGAGGAGGTAACCGAGGAGGCCATCAAGGCGCTGGTGGAAATCGGCGAGGAATCCGGGGCCATCGAAAGCAACGAAAGCGAAATGATCCAGAATGTATTTGAATTCGGCGATCTCAGCGCCGCCGACTGCATGACCCACCGCACCAATATCACCGCCATCTGGGTGGAGGAGGATCAGGAAACCATCCTGCGCACCATTCGGGAAACGGGCCTTTCCCGCTTCCCCGTCTACCGGGAGGATATTGACGATATCATCGGCGTGCTGGCCGCCCGGGATTATTTCCTGAATATGGGTGAAAAGGAGCCCAAGCCCCTGACCGAGCTGCTGCGGGAGGCCTATTTCGTGCCCGAGACCGTGCCCACCGATGTGCTGCTGCGCAATATGCAATTGGCCAAGACCCATCTGGCCATTGTGGTGGATGAATACGGCGGCGTCAGCGGCCTGATCACCATGGAGGATCTGCTGGAGGAAATCGTGGGCAATATCTACGATGAATTCGATCCTGCCGCCGAAAGCGAAATCCAGCCCCTGGGGCCGCAATGCTGGCGGATCCGCGGCACGGCAGAAATGGAAAGCGTGGAGGAGGAGCTGGAAATCACGCTGCCCCGAAGCGAGGACTGCGATACCCTGAGCGGCCTGATTTTCAGCCGCTTTACCGAAATCCCCGAGGATGGGGCCACCCCCAGCCTGCATCTGATCTGCACCCCCGATGGCGAAATGCCGGAGGAGGGCGAAGCGGATGAAATGGAAATTCAGGTGGAAAAAATCGAGGATCGCCGGGTGGAATGGGCCCGCGTCAGCGTGACCCGCGCCGCCGGGAAAACCGACGCCGCCCCGGAAACGCAGGAGGAAGAATAAACCGGGGATCAGGAGATTTTTGCAGGAGGAGACTTTTGTGTCAAAAGTCCCCTCCCGCACCCTCCCGAAAACCGGCTCTGGATGAAACAAAAGGGAAATTTCCAGGTTGAATGCCAGTGAAGCAAAAGAGAGATAGTTGTAAGAAACAAAACAGCAATGCTTTTACCAAACGTGGAAGCATTGCTGTTGTTTTCCAATTGTTATTCGTTTTTGCTGATCTGGCATTCAACCTGGCAAGAACCTGCTATGAACCATCCAGAGCCGGTTTTCGGAGGGGGCGCGGGGGATCCACTTTTGACTCAAAAGTGGTTCCCCCGCAAAATAATCCTCGTCCCGTCCCCTGTCCCCGCTTCCTCCGCGTCCAGAATGAGCAGCCAGAAGCCCTCATGATAGCGGTAGCCCGGCAGGGGAGCAGGCGGGCGATAGGGGCCGCCGGGCACGGCGTAGGCGATTTTTTCCGCCCGATCTTCCCGGGGCAGGAAGCCCAGCGCGCAATAGGCTACGCCGGGCAGCGGCGAGGGCGCGCGGACAAAATGCCATCCCGGGGCCGGAAAGGGCTGAATGGGCGGGCAGGCGCGAAAATAGGGCGCCAGCGCCGCCGCCCTGCCGGGAAAGACCCAGGCCGGCAATTCATCCGTCCCGGGCGCAGCAGCCGGCGCGCGGAGGGCGTATCCCTCCCCCGCCACTTCCGTCCTTTCGTCCACTGCCGCCAGCGCCTCGTTCCCTGTCTCCTCAACCGCTTCATCCTTTGCATCCTGCGACGCTTCGTCCGCTGACACCTTCAGCGCTTCATCCCCCGTCTCCTCCGCCGCTTCATCCGCCGCAGCCTGAGCGGCTGAGGGTTGCTCCTGCTTTTCTTCCTGAACGTCTCGCCGGATTTTCTCCCGTTTCCGCTCCCTTTGCTGCGCCCGCCGCAGAAAATCCCAGGCCCGGAAATAGCCCGTCTCCGCCCCATCGGCCTCCCATAAAACGGGCCGCCCCGCCAGCGCCAGAAAAAGCGGCCCATCCGGCAGCGCAGAAAAAAGGATCTGCCCGCTGGCCTCCGTTTTCCCCCGGGCAATGGGACGGGCCCCTTCCCCCTGCCACTGATACAGAATGCATTCTGCCCCGGGCGGCAGCCCCCGGGCCTGCAGGCGCTGCCCCTCCGCCCGGCGCACGGCGTGGCCCTCCGCGCCGCCCCGGCCCTGCAAAAAGCGATAGGAAAAATCCATGCGCATCCCTCCCCCCTTCAGCCTATGCAGGAAAGCGGCGGGCGCATGCTTGCAGAGACGCCGCTTTTCCTATATAATGGAAGGGAATGAAGCCGAAAGGAGCCTTTGCATGCATTTTCTGCTTACCAATGACGATGGCATTGATGCCATTGGCCTGAAGGCGCTGGCCGATGCCATTCTGCGCCGGGGGCATACCCTGCTCATCAGCGCGCCTCAGGGGCAATGCAGCGCCAACAGCCAGCATATTTCCCTCCCCGGCCCCATCCGAGCGAAAAAAAGAGAATGGCCGGGAGCCGCGGCCTATGCCGTCGCGGGCACGCCCTGCGATTGCGTGCGCCTTGCCCCGGAGCTGACGGAGCGGCCCATCGATTTCTGCCTTTCGGGCATCAACCGGGGGCTGAACGCGGGCTCCGCCATCTATTACAGCGGCACGATTTCCGCCGCCCGGGAGGCCGCCATGCTCTATATTCCCGCCATGGCTGTTTCCATTGATGAGGGCGCGGATACGGAAATGCTGTCCCATCTGGCCGATACCGCCCTGCGTCTGGCCGAAAAAATGGCCGGGGAGGCCCTCCCCCGCTTCTCCGTCATCAGCCTGAACGCCCCGGCCCTGCCCCCGGACAAGCTAAAGCCCCTGGCGCTCTGCCCCCTTTCCCAGAGCTATTATCTGGATCGCTATGTGCGCTGCCGGGAGGAGAGCCTGGCCCCGGAGGAAATCAGCTTCCGCCTGGCCCCCTGCGATACCCCCGGCCTGCCCGCCGAGGCCATTGAGCCGGGAAGCGACCTGGCATTTTTGCAGGACGGTCATATGACTTGCACTTTTATCGGGAATTTCCGGGAGAACAATGGATTATTTGCGGCAAAAATGAAGGATTTCGCAGAATAGGCTTGCATTTTACCTGTACTTTCCTGTATAATAGGCTCTGAATCGGGCCTGGGGCCCGAATGTAAGGAGGAGCCATGGAAGAAACCCAGAATCTCATCGATCGCCTGAACCTGAGCGGCAAGCGCCTGAGCAAGAGCCATCGGCGGATTGCCGAATACATTATGGCGCATTATGATAAGGCTGTCTTTATGACCGCCGCCACCCTGGGCGAAATGGTGGGGGTCAGCGAAAGCACGGTGGTGCGCTTCGCCATGGCCCTGGGATACGAAGGCTATCCCCAGCTGCAGCATTCCCTGCAGGAATTGGTGCGCCATCGGCTGACCGCCGTTCAGCGCTTTGAAATGACCTCGGATATTCCCGAGGATCAGGTGCTTTCCACCGTACTCAAGGCCGATATGCTCAATATCCGCCATACGGTGGAGCAGATCGATGATCAGGCCTTCAAGGATGTGGTGGACCGGCTGCTGAACGCCGACAGCATCTATGTGCTGGGGCTGCGCTCGGCAGCGCCGCTGGCCCAGTTCTTCGGCTATTATCTGCATTTCATTTTTGATGATGTGCGGGTGGTGGCCTCGGGCACCAGCGATGTATTCGAGGCCATCTCCCGCATCCGGAAAACGGATGTACTCATCGGCATCAGCTTCCCCCGCTATTCCACCCGCACGCTGGAGGCCATGCGCTTTGCCCATGGCAGCGGCGCGCAGGTCATCGGCCTGACCGACGGGCCCATGAGCCCGCTGCACAAGCAGGCGGATATCTGCCTTTCCGCCCGGACGGATATGGCCTCCTTTGTGGATTCGCTGGTGGCCCCGCTGGCGGTGATCAACGCCCTGCTGGTGGCCCTGGCGCTGAAAAAGAAGGAAGATCTGAGCCGGCACTTCGAAAAATTGGAAGGAATCTGGGACGCTTACAGTGTGTACATCAGCAAGGAAAACCAGTAATCTCCTCGTCATCGGCGGCGGCGCAGCCGGGATGATGGCCGCGCTCTTTGCCGCAAGAAGCGGCGCAGAGGTAACGCTGATTGAGAGAAACGAAAAGCTGGGCAAAAAAATCTATATCACCGGCAAGGGCCGCTGCAATGTGACCAATGCCTGCGACATAGAGGAATTTCTTCGGAACGTGCCCCGCAATCCCCGGTTTCTCTACAGCGCCCTGGGGCTGCTTTCCCCCCAGGAGCTGCTTTCGCTGCTGCAGGAATTGGGCTGCGAAACCAAGATTGAGCGGGGCCGAAGGGCCTTTCCCGTTTCCGATAAGGCAAGCGATGTCACCCGCGCCCTGGAAAGGGGCCTGCGGCAAAGCGGCATCAGAATTCTGCTTAATACCCGAGTGCAACGGCTGCTGACAGAGAATGGAAGCATCACCGGCGTGCAATTGGAAAACGGCCAATCGCTTTGGGCGGGGGCGGTGATCCTCTGCACCGGCGGGCTTTCCTATCCCTCCACCGGCTCCACCGGGGATGGGCTGCATTGGGCAGAGGAAACGGGGCATAGGATCATCCCCACCCGCCCCTCTCTGGCTGGGCTGATCACCAAAGAGGATTGGCCCGCTGCGCTGCAGGGGCTGGCCCTCAAAAATGTTCGTCTGACCGCCCGCGCCCGCGGGAAAATCATCTATTCGGAAATGGGCGAATTGCTCTTCACCCATTTCGGAATTTCCGGCCCTCTGGGCATTGAGCTTTCCGCCCATCTGCCCGAAAGCGGCCAGGCCGAGGCGCAGCTTGATCTGAAGCCCGGCCTCACCCCGGAGCAATTGGATCAGCGCCTGACCCGGGAATTGGCCGCCGCCGGGAAGAAGCAATTATCCTCCGTGCTGCAGGGGCTGTTGCCCCGCAGCCTGGCCGCGCTCTTCCCCGCCCTTTGCGGCGTGGATGAAAAAACGCCCTGCAGCCAGGTAACCGGCAAAAGCCGCCAGGCCATTGCCCAGGCGCTCAAGGCCCTGCCCCTGAGCATTTCGGGCCTTCGCCCCATCAGCGAGGCCATCATCACCCGGGGCGGCGTGGATATTCGCGCCGTTTCTCCCGCCTCCATGGCATCCCGGCAGATCGAGGGGCTGTATTTTGCCGGGGAAATGATCGATGTGGACGCCCATACCGGCGGATATAATCTGCAGATTGCCTTTTCCACCGGCGCGCTGGCCGGAAAAAGCGCAGCTGCCTACCTGCAATCCTGATAGATCGAGGTTTTGCCATCATGCAGTATATCGTCCTGGATTTGGAATGGAATCAGCCTATGTCCTATAATTCCTCCGCCTACAAAAGCGTGGGGGGGAAGCTGCTGTTTGAAATGATTCAGATCGGCGCGGTAAAGGTCAATGAGCGTCTGGAGATCGTGGATTCCTTCAGCCAGCTGATTCAGCCCCGGCATTATGTGAAATTGCATCCCCGGATTCAGAAAATCACCCATATCACCCCCGAGGATCTATCGGACGCCCCCGAATTTCCGGAGGCCATTGAGCGCTTTGCCGCCTGGTGCGGAGAGGATTACGCCCTGCTCACCTGGGGCTGCGATGATATTTCGGTGCTGAATCAGAACATGACCTTCTTCCGCTGCGAAACGGAGCTTGGCAAGATCTATGATATTCAGCGGCTCTTTGGAGAGGTCATCGGCAACGCCAAGGAGCGCAAGGGCCTCAAGGCCGCCATGGAGCATTTTGAAATCGTGCCGGATGAAGAAAAAATGCCCTTCCATAACGCGGTCAACGATGCCTATTATACCGCGCTGGTCTTTTCCCGGCTGCCCGAGCCGGAAAAGGTGCTGGAGCACCCCCTGACCCCCAAGAAGCTCCAGCATCTGGATCGGGCCAAGCGGGAATGCACCGCTATTCTGCGGGTGCGCTCCATGAAGGATGCCCTGCACAGCGCCGCGGCGCTCCGCCCCCCCTGCCCCATCTGCGGCAGGCATCTGGAGGTGAAGGAGGGCTACTGGCAGAAGACCCCGGAGCAGCATATCGCCCTGGCCGATTGCCCCCAGCACGGGCTGGCCTTCATCCGGCTGCAATTCGGGAAAAACGATGAGGGCAAGCGCATCATGACCCGCAGCGCCTCCCTTTCCGATGAGCAGAACCCCGCCTATGTACATACCAAGCATCTGCAGTGGGAGCAGAAAATCGCCGCCCAGCAGGCGAGCGAGGCCGAATAAAACGCACGGGAGAGAATCGCCGGGAGGCCGGGCGGATTCTCTCCTGCGCTTTTTTGCCCCATTTTTTCAAAATATCATTTGCGAATGGAGGAAATATCCGAAATGAAAATTCAGATCATGAAAAAGGAGGGGATATTTCCCGCCCCTCTGACCGTAAAGGAAATCCTGTCCGCCCTGGCCCCGGAAACGCTGCCCGATGCCCTGGGCTGCTTCTCAGGCGGCAGGGCGCTGGAGCTGAATGAAACGGTTGCCGAGGATTGTGTTCTCTATCCCATTACCTTCCAGAATGAGGAGGGCCGCAGAATTTATGAGCGCTCGCTGCGCTTTGTAATGCTGCTGGCGGCCCGGCGGGTGCTGCCCGGGCTGCATGTGCGCATCGAGCATTCCATCGGCTACGGGGTCTATATGCGGCTGATAGAGCAGGATGCGGATGAGGGCATCGTTTCCGCCCTGCAGCGCGAAATGGAAAAAATCGTAGAGGAGGATCTGCCCTTTCTCCGGGAAAAATGGAGCCGGGCGGAGGCCATCGATTATTTCCAGCGGGAGGGGCAATGGGATAAGGCACGGCTGCTTTCCTACCGGCCCTATGATTATTTCCCGGTGTATCGCTGCGGCGGCATGGCGGAATACTTTTACGGGGCCATGCTGCCCTCCACCGGCTATGTCCGGGCCTTCCGCCTGCTCTATCATGCCCCCGGCATGGTGCTGCAGATGCCCTCCCCCGCCGCGCCCAATGAGCCCGCCGCCTTTGTTTCCCGCCCCAAGCATCTGAGCGCCTTCCGCCAATCCAATCACTGGTGCGATATTCTGGGCTGCATGAACGCAGCCGATCTCAATGATATGATCGTGGGCGGCAAGCTGCCCGATTTCATTCGGGTCAATGAAGCGCTGCACGATAAATCCATTTCCGATCTGGCCGACAGCATTGCGGAAAGGGGCGCCCGGGCCATTTTTGTGGCAGGGCCCTCCTCCAGCGGGAAAACCACCTTTTCCAATCGGCTGCTGATTCATCTGCGTGTGCTGGGGCTGCATCCAGTGCTGATTTCGCTGGATGATTTCTATCTGGATCGGGATCAATTGCCCCTGGAAGCGGATGGCAAGCCCGATCTTGAGGCGCTCTCCGCCCTGGATGTGCCGCTGCTGCGAAAATGCCTGACTGGGCTGCTGGCCGGGGAGGAGGTCATCATGCCCCGCTTTGATTTCCCCTCCAGCAAGCGCGCCCCCCAGGGCTATCCCCTGCGCCTGCGGGCCGATCAGCCCCTGATTCTGGAGGGCATCCATGGCCTAAATCCCGCGCTGCATGCGGGCTTTGATCCCAGGCTCATTGCAAAAATCTATATCAGCGAGCTGACCTGCCTGAATCTGGATCATCATAACCGCATCCGCACCACCGATGCCCGGCTGCTTCGCCGCATCGTCCGGGATCATCAATTCCGCAATACGCCCCCGGAGGAAACCCTGGGCATGTGGAACAGCGTGCGCCGGGGCGAGGAAAAATGGATTTTTCCCTATCAGGAGCAGGCGGATTTCGTCTTCAATTCCGCCCTGCATTATGAATTGCCGGTGCTGAAATTATACGCCTATGAACTGCTCAAAAAGATTCCGCCCGAAAACCCGGTGTATCTCAGCTCCCGCCGTCTGCTGAAAATCCTGCATTATATTCTGCCCGCCACCGATGAGGCCCTGCGCGATATTCCGCCCCTTTCCCTGCTTCGGGAATTCATCGGCGGCTGCACGCTCTACGAAAAATAACGCCTGTGCCTTTTACGCAGATTTTCCAATGATAATCAATCGCCTCCCTGCGCACAATAGCTGCGAGGAGGCGATTTTCTTGAAAAAAACCTGGTTGCTTCTGCTGCTGATGCTTCTATCGGCAGCGCTGCTGGCGGGCTGCGCCAGCAATGCGGATCCCCTGGCATCCCCCACTCCCGGCGCGACTGACCGCATTTCCCTGACCTCTCCCCTTGCCACCCAGGGCACGGACGCCGGCCTTGCCCCGGATGCTTCCATGACCCCGGCTGACAGCGCCGCCCCGGCCGGCGGCACGCCGGGGGGCTATGCCACCCTGGAGGATGCGAAAAAGGCCTCCGAGGCCATGGGCGAAGCCATTGAGAGGCTCACCGAGGTGGAGGAAGCCTATGTGGTGCCCGCCGGGGGCACGGCGCTGGTGGGCCTTGAAATGGATGAGCAGTATCAGGGCGAAGTGGATGACCGGCTCAAGCGCATGGTGCTGACCCGGGTGCAGACGGTGGATAAAAGCATCACCGGCGTGGCCGTCACGGCAGATCGCCTGCTGGTGCCCGAAATTGAGGCGCTGGAGGCAACGCTGGACGGGGCGGGATCACTGAGCGAGCTTGCGGATAAGGCCGCCCAGCAGATCAAAAAGCTGGTGGTATTTTCCCAATGAGATGGGATGCCGCCCGCATGCAGAAGAAAACGCTGGGAAGCGCATGGCTGCTTTGGCCCCTTTGCCTGACCGGGCATCCGAGCGGGGCGGCGGCAGGGCTTTTCCTGCTTCTCTGGCTGCATGG
The DNA here is from genome assembly GCA_964549135.1 of uncultured Oscillospiraceae bacterium. Lineage (GTDB taxonomy): Bacteria > Bacillota > Clostridia > Christensenellales > Aristaeellaceae > RUG563. The sequence goes on from CAZJUJ010000016.1 coordinate 38,306, forward strand.
GCGGCGGCTGCCCCCCAGCCGCTATGGCTATCCCCGAAAGCAGGGCGGGGCGGCGGAAAGGATTTTTTTCTCCGCCGCCCTCTGCTTTTTTCTGATGGCCCTGCTCCAGCAGCTGCTGCTTTTTGCAGGGCGCTTCTTTTTTTCCATTTCACCCCTGTATCGGTTTCTTTCCCTCTCCATCGCCCTGTTTTTCGCCCTGCCGATGGCTGCGCGGGCGCTTTTTCTGCGCTTTCGGGGCGGGCGGGGGTTCTGGCTGGGGGGCGCGCTCATGCTGCTTGGCTTTTTTATCGCCGGTAGATCATAACCGGCGTCCCGGGCTGCGAGGCATCGGAAAAATCCGGGTTCATCCGGCTGATTTCCGCCAGCGGCACGCGGTATCGCCGGGCAATATCCCAGGCGCTTTCCCCGGGCTGCAGAAAATAGAGAGAGATGCCCCGGGGCGGCGCGGGAAAATCCGCCTCCGCCGCATCGGTGATCACCTCCGCCTCGGCCTTGCGCACGCCCTCGGCCTGGAGATGCAGAATGTATTTCATCTCCGCCCGATCACCGGTAACGGCCTGGGCCTCCACCTGAGAGGCGGAGAGGGAGAGATGATCCTGCTCCTGGGCCGCGGTGGAAAATACGGCCCGGAAGGGCTCCTCCCGGGCGATGGAAACGGGAATGCTGCTGTCGTCCGTCAGGTAAATCAGGGTGGTTTCCAGGATGCCCTCCGTGGCCAGCCTGCCATTCTGCCTTTTTGCGCTGACCAGCACGGGCCGGGCAAAGGCCAGCAGCATCTGCTTCATCCGGGGCGAGCCCTCGGGCAGCAGGATCACCGTTTTCCCGCTTTCCGCCGCCTGCTCGCTGATGGTATCCGCCCGGTAGAGAACATGCTGGCTGCGTTTTTCCAGGCCGGGGCCCTCCAGGGTGAATACATCCCTGAGCGCCGTCATTTCCCGGTTTTCCACCGCGGTGATTTCGGTCTGCAGTTGCACCTCGGCCCGCATGATTTTTCCGTTATCCTCCCCATCCTGGGAAAGCACCGCCACATCCTTTACCGTGCTTCGGGCAATCAGCGTATCCCCCAGCGCCCCGGAAAGCCCCACCGCCTGCTCAAAGGGCATGGAATGCCGGGTATACACCAGGGGCCGCCCGGGCATATCGGCGGTATGATAGGCCTCGATATGAATGACCCCGGTTACCGTGGCCCGGCCATCCGCGCCGCCCAGAATATCCTCCACCTGCGCCCGGGCGGAGGCGTAGAGCGTATCGCGGATCTGAAGCACATCGGAAAGCTCAAATTCCTCCTTGAGCAGCGCCGTGCCCTCCCCTTCGCCCACGGCCCGTTGCATATTCAGGGTCTGGACGGCGCGCTGGATATTCTCATCCGCCGCCGCATCCCGGATAAAGGAAAGGCTCCGGGGCAGGGCGGCCTCGGCGGTGAGATCCAGGATGGCCTGCAGAAGCAGGCGGCCGTTAAAGGCCTTGGCGCTTACATGCTGTACCCTTGCCCGGGGATGCAGCCGCACGGAGGCGGGCTGGATATTCTCCTCCCGAAGGGGCAGGGCCTGGGTAAAATCCGCCGATGCCTCCAGGGCGTTTATCCTGCTCAGATCGCCCTGGGCATACAATACATGAAACAGGATTTTGCCATCCGTCATGACCCGGCTGCCCGTCATTTCCCCGCCGTTTACGGATACGGAGGCATCGGCGTAATACACCCGCGCCTCCTCCCGCAGCCCGCCGGGCAGCGCCACCTCCGCTTCCACCGTGGTCTGGGTGGGCCGGGCGGAAAGAATCTGCTCCGTTTCCATATTTTCACGAATCCATTGCCATTCCATTCTTGTTCCCTCCTATCGCTCCTGTTCATATCTATGAAGGGGGACAAGAAAATATGCAAAGCCCCATGCATTCCCGGTAGACGGAAGGCATGGGGCCAGGCGGAGGGGCAGCGAAGCCGCGCTATCGCTTTTCCGGCGGATTGCACCAGACGCAGGGCGCAAGGCCCGCATAGGCCTCCTCCTCAAGCTGAGAAAAGGGCAGGGCGGAAAGGGGCCAAAGCGCCTGCTTTACCGAATAGCAGTTTTCGGCCTTATGATAGGTTTTTCCCTGATCGGGCTGATAGTATACCAGCGTATCGGCGGAAACGGCGGGATATTCCCGGCCGGGCCAATCCTCCCAGATCACCAGCTTGGTATCCTTCTGATAATGATTCCACAGCCAGGTCATATTGACGCCCTCGGGAGTGCGCTTGCGCTGCACCCGGATGCAGCCATGGCTGGCCCGCTGGCCCAGCAGCTTTTCGCATACGTCATAATCCTTGCCGCTGGAATACTGGATGTAGGGCACCGAATGCATCAGATCGCCGTCGTTAAAGCGGATGCCCTTTTCGCATACCAGATTATCCGATTTAAAATCCCCCACCCGGCTGACCAGAAAAAATTCCCCGGTGCGGGTTTCGTTATAGGGCTGTCGCTCGTTGGGCAGGCCGGTGGATACCCTAAGCTCGGTCAGCAGCTTTCCTTCCATAAAAACATACAGCCGCTGGGTCAGCTTATCCACCACCAGGCCGATTTCCCCCGCCGGGGTTACCTCCTCCAGCAGCTCCGTCTTCACATAGCCCTGCAAAAGCGCATTATACGCCTTGCTTTTGCTGTCATGGAAGGAGCTGGAATAGGTTTCCACCAGCGTCCAGCCGTTTTCATCCCCGCCAAGCACATGCACGCTCTGGCTATCGCAGGTAATTTCGCCGATCCGGCTGCCGCCCGGGGCGTCCAATAGATCAATCTGCTCCCGCTGCTTGCCCCGGATGACGGTAACCGGCGCCATCAGCATCCGCCATACGGCCTCCTCATCCGAAATATCCATGGGCGTTGTCCAATAGCAGTTTTCATGGCCGCAGGCATTCCTCCGCGAGGGGGTAAAGGCCCCTTCCCCCAGCGCGCCCAGCGGCAGGCAGAGCAGCAGCGTGAGGCAGAGAGCGCCTATCCTTTTCATCCTTTTTTCCTCCCTGAAGGGCGGCGCAGCAGGCCGCCAAAGCATTTTCGTTTCCCTTCCATTATAGGGAATCCGCCCCGGGGCCGTCAAGGGCAGAAATGTAACAAACGAGAAGAAAAAAGATTTTTTCCCGGCGATTCAGCCCCGCCTTTGCCGGGTATGATCTGAACGCGGAGAAAAAGGGCCCTTTTTCACCCGGAAAACGGAGGGAAAAGCATCCGGTCATGTACATTCCTTGCCTGTTTCGTCCATTGACTTTCCCGCTATGCGCTGGTATAATGATTCCCGTTGCGCATTCATCATGATCCCTGGGAGGCATCCATGAAAATCAGCGGCTTGCAGAAAATGACTCTGCTGGATTATCCGGGGAAGGTTGCCTGCACTGCATTTTTGCAGGGCTGCAATTTCCGCTGTCCCTTTTGCCATAACAGCGCCCTGCTGGGCGGAGCGGCAGACGAGGGCATGACCATGGAGCAGCTGCTTTCCTTCCTGGAAAAGCGAAGGGGGCTATTGGACGCGGTCTGCGTAAGCGGCGGCGAGCCCACCCTTTCCCCCGGGCTTGAGGAGCTTCTGCTTGGGATCAAAGCCCTGGGCTATGCGGTCAAGCTGGATACCAACGGCAGCCATCCGGAAATCATCCGGGCGCTGGCAGAAAAGGGGCTGCTTGATTACATCGCCATGGATGTAAAAAACGGCCCCAGCCGATACGGCGAAACCATCGGCGACAGCCGCGTTTCCCTGTCCCCGCTGGAGGAAAGCCTGCGCTTTCTTTTTTCCGGCAGCATCCCCTATGAGCTGCGCACCACCGTCACCATGCAATTGCATGATGAGGCCTCCATCCGGGAGATGGGAGAATGGCTTTCCGCCCTGGCGGCCCCCGGAAAAGCGGCTGCCCTCTATCTGCAGTATTTTGCGGACAGGGAGAGCGTGCTGTGCCCCGGGCTCACCGCACCAGCGCCGGAAACGATGGCGCAATACGCCGCCATTCTGCGCCCCTGCGCCGAGAAAATCGGCATCCGCGGCGGGTAAACACAATATATTGTAATTATTTTGGTTTCTCACACACAATATATTGACTACAATCAAAAAAGTGGGTATAATAACTGCGATGCCGCTTTTCCAGGCGGGCATCCTTTCAGCCGGAGAGCAAAGGCCCTTTGCCCGTTCCGGCAGGGCGAAAAGCCCGTTTGCAGCATGCTTCTTCAACGATTAATTCTTGCGGAGGGGAACAGATGTATCAGGTACTGAAGCGCGACGGCACCACCGTCGATTTTGAAATCACCAAGATCAGCGCCGCCATGATCAAGGCCTTCGAGGCCCAGAACAAGGTCTATCATCCCAGCGTCATCAATCTGCTGGCCCTGCAGGTCAGTGCGGATTTTGAGCCCAAGATCAAGGAGGGGCTCATCGCCGTAGAGGATATTCAGGACAGCGTGGAAAAGGTGCTTTCCGAAGCGGGCTATGCGGATGTGGCCAAGGCCTATATCCTCTATCGCAAGCAGCGGGAAAAGGTGCGCAATGTCAATTCCGCCCTGCTCAATTACAAGGATCTGGTGGATAATTATCTGAAGATCAACGATTGGCGGGTGAAGGAGAATTCCACCGTCACCTACAGCGTAGGCGGCCTGATTCTTTCCAATTCCGGGGCCATTACCGCCAATTACTGGCTCAGCGAAATCTATGATCCCGAGGTGGCCGAGGCCCATCGCAGCGCCGCCATGCATCTGCATGATCTTTCCATGCTCACCGGCTACTGCGCGGGCTGGAGCCTCAAGCAGCTGATTCAGGAGGGACTGGGCGGCGTGCCCGGGAAGATCACCTCCTCCCCCGCCAGCCATCTTTCCACCCTGTGCAATCAGATGGTCAATTTCCTGGGCATCATGCAGAATGAATGGGCCGGGGCCCAGGCCTTTTCCTCCTTCGATACCTATCTGGCCCCCTTTGTCAAGGTGGATAACCTGAGCCAGAAGGAGGTCAAGCAGTGCATCCAGTCCTTCATCTACGGCGTGAACACGCCC
>CAZJUJ010000017.1:0-37532 GCA_964549135.1 uncultured Oscillospiraceae bacterium
GTCAAAAGTGGTTCCCCCGCGCCCCCTCCGAAAACCGGCTCTGGATGAAACAAAAAGAAAAAAACAAATTGAATGCCAGTGAAGCAGAGGAAAATAGGGTAAAAAGAAGAAAGCAGCAATGCCCGCACCAGCGCGAAGACATTGCTGCTGTTTTACTAATCGCTATTCTTTTTTGCTGATCTGGCATTCAACGATGTGAAAGGAATTCATGTTCCATCCAGAGCCGGTTTTCGGGAGGGTGCGGGAGGGTGCTTTTGACGCAAAAGCATCCTCCCGCAATATTTATCCCAGTATCCGTTTTCTGGTTTTCGGAGGGGTGCGGGGGAACCACTTTTGGTATCAAAAGTGGTTCCCCCGCAAATATTATCCCCCGTTCCGTTCCCCCATTCTCATTCCCAGTACCAGCCCTGGTAGTCGGGATTGGAGGTGCTTTCGGTGGAACCATCGGAGTAGCGCACCCAGGAGACGCCGAAGATAGCCTCATAGACATTGGCGGCGTTTTCCAGGAAGATTTCGGGGCAGGTAACGGTTTCGTAGGGTTTAATTTTCTGGGTCAGGGTGGTGGTATATTCGCCGCTGTTCTGGCTGCCGTACTGATCGTAGGTATGGTAAGTGATTTGATAGCTGGTGATGGTTTTGGAGGGGTTGGTATTTTTCACCTCGAAGCGGATGGAATAGCGCTTGGTGCTGACCCGCTTAAGGCTGGCGCTGCCGTCTTCGGGGATAATCAGATGCACATCGGCGGTGCTGCCGGAATCATAGGAGGAATCGGTGGTGGCCCCGGCGGTAATATCCGCAGGATCAGCCATCAGCTTTTCCTCGTTCAGCACCCAGTAGCTATAGTTCGGGGTGGAGACGGTTTCTTTTTCGCCGTTTGTAAAGGTCACGCCGGTAACCGCCACATAGGCCAGGCAGCTATCCTGCGGATTGGAAAGATAGATGATATCCGAGGTGACGGTTTCGTAGGGCTTGATTTTCTGGTTCAGGGTGACGGTTTCGGTGGGGCTGTTCTGCGCGCCATAGGCATCGCAGGTATAATAGGTGACGTTATAGGAGCGAACCGTCCGGTCGCTATCGGTATTTTTCACCTCAAAGGTGAAGGAGAGGCACTTGGAGCTGACCTTTTTCCAGCTGCCCCAGCTGCCGCCGGGGATGATGAGGGAGGTATTTTCGGCCAGAGCCATGGGGATGCAGCCCGCCAGCAGCGCCAGCACCGCCGCCAGGGAAACGAGCCGCCGGATTGCCGTCATTCTTTTTGCATTGCGTTCCATGATGCCACGATCCTTTCGTATGTTTCTCTTGGAAAGCATTATAGCATCTTTTTCCATTTTTGTACAGGGCCGCGGCGCGCTGCACTCCAAAATATTCCTATTCCGGAAGGGAGAGGAGATAGCCATCCAGATTGGTGCGCCCGGAAACGGTGATTTCGGTATAGCCCGTCAGGCGCAGGGCGGCAAGCAGGATGCACAGCCCGTGGGGCATATGCTGCGCCCGGGCGGGGGGCAGCCCCGGCACCTGCATTCTTTCCTCCAGGGTCATGGAGGAAAGCAGGGAAAGCTGGGCTTCTGCCTCATGGAGGGAAACAATTTTCCCCTCCACCGCTTCCCCGTGGGCCTCTCTGCCCATTTGGATGGCCGCCGCCGTGGTGCAGCTGCCGCCAAGGCCCGTCATTTTCCGGGCCCGGGGATAGGCTTTCAGCGCCTGGGCAAAGGGGCGCAGGGCATCCTCGGCCATCTGCAGAGCCCGGGCGGCATCCTCCCGGGAGGCAATGGGGCACATTTTCAGCAGCCGGGAGGCCCCCATCTGGGCGCTGCGGGCGAAAAGAATTTCCCCCTCCCGGCCCAGGGTTAATTCGGTGGAGCCGCCGCCGATATCCATGACCAGCCGGCTTTCCAGCCCCGCCGCCGCCCGGAAGGCCAGGCGCGCCTCCTCCTCCCCGGAAATGATGTGCAGTTTCAGGCCGCAGATTTCTTCGATCCGCCGGGCCAGCAGGCCGCCGTTTTTCGCATCCCGGGCGGCGCTGGTGGCAAAGAGGGCAATTTCCCGGGCCCCCTGCATTTTTGCCGCCAGAAAAAGCCGCCCCACGGCCTGGGCGGTTTCCTCCAGGCGCTGGGGGGCGATCATCCCCGCCGCATCCAGGCCCAAAAAGAGCCGCGTTTCCTCGCGGCCCCTGAAAATATCCGTCAGCCCGCCATCCCTTTTTTCCGCCACCAGCAGCCTGGTGGAATTGGAGCCGATGGCAATGGCGCCTCTTCTCATGGTATCTCCTCCGGCGTTTCTCCGCCCTCCTCCACCACGGTGGCCTGGGGCGTATCGTACAGGGAATCGGGGTTCATCACCACAAAGCGGATTTCCCCCGGCATCAGATAGCCATACAGGCTGCGCGCCTTTTCGATGATGTAGGCATCGGTATCCTTGATGGCAATCTCCTGCTGGAGCGCGCTTTTTTCCGCCTCTACCGCCAGTTGCCGCAGCCGGGTTTCTTTGGCCACATCCTGCAGAACGGCAATATCGCTGTCCAAACGATTCATGGTAATCATGCCGCAGGCCGCGATGACAAAGGCGGTCACCAGCACCGGCAGCAGCTTCAGTCTGGGCCGCATGGCGCATCCCTCCTTTACAAGCGGTGATTTCGCCGCCGCCCGGGGCTTTTCCTGCCGGGGCGGGGAAAAAGGGACTTCAGCACGGGCTGCCCGCCCGGGCGGCAAGGGCCTGCTGCTCTTCATCCAGGCGCCGCAGCCGCTTCAGCGAATCCAGCATCACCGCCAGCGTGGCCAGGAAGGAAATCACATCGGAAAGGGGCTGGGCCAGCTGAATGCCCGTCAGCCCCAGAAGCGGGGGCAGGGCCAGCACCAGCGGGATGAAGAAGAGCCCCTGCCGGGCCAGCGCCAGGAAGGAGGCCCGCAGGGTCTGGGCGCTGGTCTGCAGCATCATGCTGGAAACCATCTGGAAGCCGAAGGTGGGCAGCATAATGCACTGCAGCCGCAGCGCCAGCGCGCCGATTTCAATCACCTGCTGATCATCCCGGCGGAAGAGCGCGATCAGCTGGGGGGCCAGGAGCGCCCCCAGCACGGAGGCCAGCAGCAGGAAAATCACGCTGTACTGAACGCAGAAGCGGAAGCCCTCCCGCACCCGGCCATATTTCTTTGCCCCGTAATTAAAGCCGCATACCGGCTGAAAGCCCTGGCCAAAGCCGATCACCAGCGAATTGGCGAAGGTCATCACCCGGGATACGATGCTCATGGCTGCAATGGCAGGATCGCCAAAGGCCGCGGCGGCATGATTGAGGCAGGTGGTGGCGATGCTGCCCACCCCCTGACGGCAGAGGGAGGGCGCGCCGCCCTTGAGAATTTCCAGCAGGAACCGGGGCCTGGGGCAGAAATTGCGGAGGCGGATTTTCAGATTATCCGATTTCCAGGTGCCCAGATACAACAGGCAGAAGGAAATGAACTGGCTGATGATGGTGGCCAGGGCCGCGCCGCTTACGCCCATACCGAAGGTGAAAATAAAGAGGGGATCCAGCAGCATATTGATGATGCCGCCCGAGGTGATGCCGATCATGGCAAAAAGGGCGTTGCCCTGAAAGCGCAATTGATTATTCAGCACCAGCGAGGCCGTCATCCAGGGGCAGCCCACCAGAATGATGCCGATATACGCCTTGGCGTGGGGCAGGATGGTTTCGGTAGAGCCAAGCAGCAGCGCCAGCGGCTCCAGGAAAATAAGCCCCAGCACCCCCAAGAGCAGCCCTGCCGACAGCGCCAGGAAAAAGCCCGTGGCCGCCATCTTTTCCGCATCGCCGATTTCCTGTCTGCCCAGGGCCCGGGAAATATAATTACCCGAGCCATGGCCGAACATGAAACCAAAGGCCTGGATAATGGCCATCAGGGGAAAGGCCACGCCCACCGCCGCCGTGGCGCTGGTGGCCTCGCCGCCGCTGATCTGGCCCACAAAAAAGGTATCCGCCATATTATAGATGGAAGTGATCATCATGGATACCATGGTAGGGACGGCCAATTTGAGAATCAGCCGCCTGACCGGGGTCTCCGTCATGGTGATGTATTTCTGGGTCTGGGCGCTTTGCTCCTGGGTATTCTGCATGGCTTGCTCCTTTCTGCGGCTTTTATGCCTATTCTGCCTGCAAAAACGCATCAATCAGCGCCGATGCCTGGGATAGCGGCTCCTCCGCCATATTCAGCCAGTGAATATCCTTGGTGCGGCGGAACCAGGTCATCTGCCGCTTGGCAAATTTCTTGATGGCGCTGCTTAATTCCTCCACCATCTGCGCATAGCCGATTTCATCCTGAAGATAGCGGGTGAGATACCGATATTCCAGGCCCAGCTTCATGAGAAATTCGGGGCTGACACCCTCGTCAAGCAGCGCCTTTACCTCTTCTACCATGCCCTGCTGCAGTCTGCGCTCCAGCCGCTGATCAATCCGCTGCCTGAGAATTTCCCTCTCCCAGGTAACGCCCAGCCGCAGCACCTGATACCGGGGGCTGCGCCGGCCGGGATGATAATCATCCGCCGCCAGCCGCTCCAGCGCCCGCATGACCCGGTTCCGGTTCCGGGGCTCGATCTCCGTATCGGGCAGCTTTTCCTTCAGCATTTCATACAGCGCGGGGGTATCGAAGGTTTCCAGATGCGCCCGGAGCGCAAGATCGGGCGGGCAATCGGAAAGCTCATAGCCATCCGCCACCGCATCCACATACAGCCCCGTGCCCCCCACCAGAAAGGGGATTTTGCCGCGGCTGAGGATATCATCAATGGCGGCGTAGGCCAGGCGCTGAAAATCCGCCATGGAGAAAAAATCCCCGGGCTGGCATACATCGATGAGATGATGGGGCACGCCCTTCATTTCCTCCGGGGTGATCTTTCCGCTGCCCAGATCCAGCCGGGCAAAAACCTGCCGGGAATCGGCGGAAATGATCTCGCCCCCATACCGGCACGCCAATTCCACCCCCAGCCCGCTTTTGCCCGAGGCATTGGTTCCCTCAATTACGATCAGCTTTCCCTCCATGCCGCTCCCGCCGCCTTCCTTGCCGTAGTCCCTCTATTTTACCATATTCAAAAAAATGTGTAAAGCAATGGCGCAATCTCCCGCTTCTTTCCCAAATTTTGAATTTATGCATAACAAGACCGAATATACTGCATAAAACCCGGGTAGAAGATGAGTAATTTGAAATTTTATGAATAAAAATTCAAAAAAGGTATTGACAGGGCGTTTTTTCCGTGGTATACTGACCCCGTTCTCAAAAAACGAAGGATTGAGGAGGAAGAAACCATGAAGAAAATGATCGCTCTTTTCGCCGCCCTGATGATGCTCTGCTGCTGCACGATGGCCAGTGCCGAAACCATTATCGTGGCCACCAACCCCGAGTATCCCCCCTTCGAGTATGTCGAAAATGATGAGTATGTGGGCTATGATATCGATATGATCAAGGCTGTTTCCGAAAAGGCCGGCTTCGATATCGAAATCAAAGCCATGGATTTTGACGCCGTTATCAGCTCCGTTATTGCCGATCCCAACACCATCGGTGTTTCCGGCATCTCCATCACCGAAGAGCGCAAGCTGAACGTTCTCTTCTCCGACGGCTATATCAACGCCGGTCTGGTGGTTATCGTCAAGAGCGACAGCGGCTACAAGACCGTGGATGATCTCAAGGGCAAGGTAATCGGCGTGCAGCTGGGCACCACCTCTGATTTCGCCGCCGAGGAAATCACCGGCGTGGAAAACGTGGCCCAGTACAAGACCTTCCTGATGGGCATCATGGATCTGCAGGGCAACAAGGTTGACGCCGTGATCGTGGATAAGCCCGTTGGCCAGGCCATCATGGCTTCCCTGAATGATCCCACCCTGGAAATGGTGGATATGGGCCTGCAGGCCGATTGGTACGGCATTGAAGTGAACATGAATAATGTGGAACTGCAGCAGAAGATCAATGAGGCGCTGGCTGCCCTGGAGCAGGAAGGCTTCTTTGAAGAGCTGGCCGTGAAATATTTCTCCGCCTCTGAGGAAGCGGCCGAATAATCCCCGGCAGCCGTCCCGATTCGCCGTAGGGAGCGGATGACGCTCCCTGCGGCATTGTCACATTTACCCAAGCGAGAAAAAGAACCGGAGGGAAAGCGCAAGTGGAATCCATATCCATCTTTGAGCAATGGTGGCTGGCCATTGAGCCGCTGACGAAGACCAATTCGCTCAATTTCTGGCAGAATATTTACAAGGAAATCTACCTGAATGTGATCAAGGATGATCGCTGGTTCAGCTATCTGAAGGGCCTGGGGGTCACCCTGGAGGTTTCCTTCTATTCGATCCTGGTGGGCATGGTGCTGGGCACGCTGCTGGCCATTCTGCGTCTTCCCCAGGTGCAGGGCATTTCCGCCCGGGGCCGGGGCCCGCTGGCCCAGGCAGGTGCAGGGCTGGTGCGTGTGCTTTCCAAGCTGGCGGGGGGCTATATCAATCTCTTCCGCGGCACGCCCCTTGTGCTGCAGGTGCTGATTATCAATTTCGGCATTTTCGGCTCCGTCCGGATTGACAAGGTCATTGTGGGCGTTATCGCCTGCGGCCTGAACAGCGCCGCCTATGTAGCCGAGATCGTCCGCGGCGGCATCATGAGCGTGGAAAAGGGGCAGACGGAGGCCGGGCGCTCCCTGGGCCTTTCCGGGGTCAGCACCATGCTGTTTATCGTGCTTCCCCAGGCGGCCAAATCCGCCCTGCCGGCCATGTGCAATGAATTTATTTCGCTGATTAAGGAAACCTCCATCCTTTCCTATATTGCGCTGACCGAATTGACCAAGGCGGGCGATTATATCCGCTCCCGCACCTATTCCGGCTTTACCCCCTATATCGTGTCGGGTCTATTGTATCTGATTGTGGTGCTTACGCTGACCTGGCTCATCGGCAAACTGGAAAGGAGGCTGCGCAACAGTGACCACTGATACCATTATTTCCGTCAGAGGCCTGGAAAAGCATTTCAATGACGGCAATCTCAAGGCCCTCCGGGGCGTGGATGCCGATATCCGCAGGGGCGAGGTGGTGGTGGTTATCGGCCCCTCCGGCTCCGGCAAATCTACCTTCCTGCGCTGCCTGAATCTGCTGGAGGAGCCCACCATGGGCACCATTACCTTCGAAAATGTGGATATTACCGATCCGAGGGTGAATATCAATATCCATCGCCAGAAAATGGGCATGGTTTTCCAGCATTTTAATCTTTTCCCGCATATGACCGTGCTTCGGAATATGACCCTGGCGCCCATGAAGCTGCTGAAAAAATCGAAGCAGGAGGCCGAAGCAAAGGCTATGGCCCTGCTTAAGCGCGTGAACCTGGCCGACCGCGCCTCGGCCTATCCCAGCCAGCTCTCCGGCGGCCAGAAGCAGCGCATTGCAATCGTCCGCGCCCTGTGTATGGAGCCGCAGGTTATGCTCTTTGATGAGCCTACCTCCGCCCTCGATCCTGAAATGGTGGGCGAGGTGCTGGATGTTATGAAGCATCTGGCCGAAGAGGGCATGACCATGGTGGTCGTTACCCATGAAATGGGCTTCGCCCGCGAGGTGGCCGACCGCGTCATCTTTATGGATGAGGGCATGATCATCGAACAGGGCACCCCTGAACAAATCTTTACCGCCCCTACCCAACAGCGCACCAAGGATTTCCTCAATAAAGTGCTGTAACGGGAGAACGGGGGAAAACGGCAAGGAATATTTGCGGGGAACCATTCTTTGTGGCCAAAGAATGGTTCCCCGCACCCCTTCCGAAACCCCAGAGGAGGAACGGGATTTTTTGCGGGAGGATGCTTTTGTGTCAAAAGCCCCCTCCCGCGCCCTCCCGAAAACCAACTCTGGATGTTTCATGGAGGGTTCTTGCCAAATTGAATGCCAGTGAAGCAAAGGGGCGGAGGCGGGCTTTTCTAAGAATCCACCTCCCCAAAACCGGCGCTGGATGGTTCGCAGGAGGTTCCTGCAAAAAGGAATGCCAGATCAGCAAAGAGAATGAAGGCTTTGGATTTCCAATAATCTCCCACCCGAAACCGGCGCTGGATGGTTCATAGTGGAATCCTGCCAAATTGGATGCCAGTAATGCAAAAAAATAGCGACTTGAAAGAATAACAGCAATGCTTCTGCGCTTGGCGAGAGCATTGCTGCTGTTTTTCTAACCGTTATTCGTTTTTGCTGATCTGGCATTCAACCTGGCAGGAACCTCCCATGTTTCATCCAGAGCCGGTTTTCGGGAGGGTGCGGGAGGGTGCTTTTGACGCAAAAGCATCCTCCCGCATAATATCCCCGTCCCCAGCCCCGGTCAGGCCTTGGTGATGCTTTGGCCCTGGGGGGTATCCTTAACGATATATCCGGCGGCGGCGAGCGCGTCGCGGAGTTCATCGCTCTTTTTCCAGTTCTTTTCCTTGCGTGCCTGGGCGCGGTCATCGGCCATCTGCTGGATTTCGGCGGGCAGGCCGTTTTCGGCCTTTTTCGCCAGCAGGCCCAGCACATCGGCAAGCTCCATCAGGGTATTGAGGGTTTTTTCCACGGCGGCGCGGCTGCTCTTTTCGTTCAGGGAGACATTGGCATCCTTTACGATTTCAAAGAGTGCGCCCAGGGCATCGGCGGTATTGAGGTCATCATCCATGGCGGCGTCAAAGCGTTCCGCCGAGGTCTGCACCTTTTCCAGCAGCGCCTGTTCATCGGCGGTTACTTCCTTTTCGGCGGCGTTTTTCAGCAGGAAGAGCATATGATCCCGGGCGGTATAGAGCCGCTGCAGGGAGGCATGGGCCTGGGCCACCATATCCCGGCTGAAATTCACGGGGCTGCGATAATGGGCAGAGAGCATGAACATGCGCACATCCTCGGGGTTATATTCCTTGACGATATCGCGCACCGTGAAGAAATTGCCCTTGGATTTGCTCATTTTTTCGTTATCGATGTTAATGAAGCCATTGTGCATCCAATACCGGGCAAAGGGCTTGCCGGTGGCGCATTCGGATTGGGCCACCTCATTTTCATGATGCGGGAAGAGCAGATCCTTGCCCCCCGCGTGAATATCAAAGGTTTCGCCCAGATATTTCATGCTCATGGCGGAGCATTCAATATGCCAGCCGGGGCGGCCCATACCCCAGGGGGATTCCCAGGCGGGCTCCCCGGGCTTCTGCGCCTTCCAGAGGGCGAAATCGGCCGGGTTCTTTTTGCCATCATCCACATCAATGCGCGCCCCGGCCTCCAGATCCTCCAGATTCTGGCCGGAAAGCTTGCCGTAGCCCTTATCCTTTTCCGTGTCAAAATATACATCGCCGTTCACTTCGTAGGCAAAGCCCTTGTCCTGCAGGGTTTTGACCAGATTGATGATCTCCTGCATATGCTCCGTGGCCCGGGGATGCACCGTGGCGGGACGAATGCCCAGGGCGGCGGCATCCTTGAAATATTCTTCAATGAAATGATCGCCCAGTTCTTTAACCGTGATGCCCTCTTCATTGGCCCGGCGAATCATTTTATCGTCAATATCGGTGAAATTCTGCACAAAGGTGACCTCATAGCCCCGATGCGCCAGATACCGCCGCAGCACATCAAAGACAATGAAGGGCCGGGCATTGCCAATGTGAAAATAATTGTATACCGTGGGCCCGCAGGCATAAATGCCAACCTTGCCGGGATGAATGGGCACAAACTCTTCCTTTTTCCGGGTCTGACTGTTGTAAATCTGCATATGTACCTCCATTTTTATGGTGTTGATATTGTTTTTTGCGCGGGAGGGCGCCTTTGACGCAAAAGCATCCTCCCGCAATTCTTTTCCGTTTTCCCGTCATTCCCTTGCCCGATCGCGGCCCGGGCAATCCTCGGCGGGGCAATCCTGGCAGCCCAGCTTTTCGGCGCAATCGGTAAGGGAGCGTTCCAGGTGGATCAGCCGCTGATAGAGGGCCTGCACCTTATCCAGCATGGGATCGGGCAGATCGCCATGGTTGAGATCGATATCCGGGCGATGGGCAGGGCCGCGGACGATGCGGCCGGGATTGCCCACCACGGTGCATTGATCGGGCACATCCTTAAGCACCACGGCCCCGGCGCCCACCTTCACATGATGGCCGATGCGGATGGGGCCCAGCACCTTTGCGCCTGCGCCCACGGTAACGCCATCGCCCAGGGTGGGATGGCGCTTGCCGGTATCCTTGCCGGTGCCGCCCAGGGTCACCCCCTGATAGAGGGTGACATTTTTGCCGATCACGGCCGTTTCGCCAATGACCACGCCAGTGCCATGATCGATGAAAAAGCCCTCGCCGATCTGCGCGCCGGGATGAATATCAATGCCTGTCAGTTTTTTTGTGCGGGCGGAAATCCAGCGTGCGATGAAAAAATGCCCCTTCTGGTAGGCCCGGTGTGCCCGCCGATGGCGGCGGATGGCACGAAAGCCGGGATAGCAGAAGAATACCTCTGCCCGGGAGCGCACGGCGGGATCGCGCTGCATGACGGCATCCAGATCCTTTTTCAGGGTTTCCAGCATTCCATTCCCCCTCTGCAATCCGGAAGAAAAAGAAAAACGGCATGCAATTCTCCTCAAGAGAACGGCATGCCGTCTGTATCCACTCTTACTTCCCATGGAATCGCCTTAACGCGGCGTATACGGCGGGGCATACTCGCTTTTTCTGCCTCGCGGCTCCCGGGGGCACTGCCTGGGCCAGCCAAGCGCGCTTGCAGCCGATGACGCGCTCTCTCTTCCGCTGACGGATCGGGCTTTTTTCCCGTTCTTCACCAATTCCATTATATGCGCAGGCGGGGAAAAAGTCAATCCCCGTGCCCGGCAAATTCAGGGCAGCCGGGCTTACACCTCGACCTTCAGCACCTCATTGCGGCGGGAGGATTCAAAGGCCAGATCAACGATCTGCATATCGCGGCGCATATCGGCATGGCTGACATAGGGCTTTTCCTCGCCCCGGACGGCAGCGGCCAGATTGCGATGATATTCGTAGGGATCGGTCTCGGCCTCGGGCAGCGCCAGGGTCTCCAGATATTCGGGCTTGAGGGGCGCCATGGTGCGGCTGGGGCCCAGATTCTTGCCAAAGACGCTGTCAAAGCCCTGCACCTGGCCCTTGATACGGGCCATGCCGCCGGTCTTGCCGGAAAAATCATCGATCTTCAGGGTGCCGCGATCGCCATAAACAAACCAGCGGGGCAGATCCTGCAGGCAGAAGGTGCCCACCTGAATCTTGGCGCAGACGCCATGATCAAAAATCATCTGCAGTTCAAAGCTGTCATCCACCGCAGGGGTGAGAATGCTCTGCAGCCGGGCATACACGCTGGTGACTTTGTGGCCCTTGAACATGCCCAGGAACTGATCGATCAGATGAATGCCCCAATCGTAGAGCATGCCGCCGCCCGCCTTGGGATCGGCGCGCCAGCCGAAGCATACGCCGCGCTGGCCATAGACCCGGGACTGGATGGAGGTGATGTGGCCAATCACGCCCGAATCCACCGCGTTTTTCACCATCAGATAATCAATATCCCAGCGGCGATTCTGATGCACGGTGAAAATCTTGCCGTTCTTTTCGGCGGCGGCAATGACCTGCTCCAGTTCCGCGCTGTTCATGGTTACGGGCTTTTCACACATGACATTCTTGCCCGCATTCAGGCAGGCAATGGCCAATTCGGCATGCACATCATTGGGCGTGCAGACGAATACCAGATCGATCTGGGGATCGGAAAGGAATTCATCCAGCTGCGTGTAGGCCTTTAGCCCATTCTCATGCGCATCCGCCAGCTTTTCGCTGTTAATATCATAGGCGGCAATGACACTGATATCGCCCTGCTCCCGGGATTTTTTCAGATGGAAATGGCCCATATAACCAAAACCAATAATGCCCGCAGTTACCTGCATAACGATAGCCCTCCGCTTTCTTTCGCCGCATGCCGCGGCGTCCGTACTTTTTCCCCCTCTGTCGGGGCAATGACAGTATACCACAGATTTCGCAGAAAAGAAACGGGGATGAGGGAGAAAAGAACGGGATTTTTGCGGGAGGAGACTTTTGACTCAAAAGTGGTTCCCCCGCACCCCCTCCGAAAACCGGCCCTGGATGGAATATGGGTGAATCCTGCCAAATTGAATGCCAGATCAGCAAAAACGAATAACGATTGGAAAAACAACAGCAATGCGTCCACGTTTGGTGAAAGCATTGCTGTTTTGTTCCTTACTACTGTCTCTCTTTTGTTTCGCTGGTATTTAGCCCGGTTAGAATAAGCAGCAGCGCTCTCACGCTGGCGCGGGCATTGCCGCGTTCTTCTTTACATCTTATTTCCTTTTGCTTCACTGGCATTCAGCCTGGTTAGAATAAGCAGCAGCGCTCTCACGCTGGCGCGGGCATCGCCGCGTTTTTCTTTACATCTTATTTCCTTTTGCTTCACTGGCATTCAACTATGTGAAAGGAATCCATGTTCCATCCAGAGTTGGTTTTCGGGAGGGCGCGGGAGGGTGCTTTTGACGCAAAAGCACCCTCCCGCAATTATTTTTCTCCGTCCCCGTCTCCCGTCCTCCATTGGGGCTTATGTGAAGAGGCCCTTTTGGTGCAGGTTTTTTTCCAGTCTTGTTTCCACATATTTGGAGAGCAGCGCGCCGGGCGCATCGGAATCGGGCAAAGAAGTTTTATCGATGCCCGTTTGCAGCACCTCGCGCATCCAGCGCACCTGCGCGGGGGTAACGGGCTGCACCGGCAGAAGGGGGGAGAGGCAATCCCGACAGATCAGTCCGCCCGCCTCAATATCCATGCAGCGGATTTCCGCATCCTCCATTCTTTTTCCGCAGCGGATGCAATGGGCGAGCCGGGGCCGATAGCCGCTGATAGCGGCGAAATGCAGCAGGAAAGCGGCGGCCACCGCCCGTTCATCCCTTTGGCCATAGGCGAGGCGGGAAAGGGAGCGGGCCAGCAGCGTGAATAATTCCACGGCTCTTTCCCCGGGCTGCAGGGCGGCCTCGGTTACGGAGAGCAGCAGGGTGGCATAATTGAGCCGATCATAATCCGTACGCAGGGGATAGAAGGATTCCACCACCTGGCAGGAGGTGACCGTCATGCGGCCCTTGCCCGCGTAAAGCACATATTCCCCCATGGTGAACCATTCGCTGGCGGCCATGAGCGGGCTTTGGGGGCGCTTGCAGCCCCGGCACAGGGCCTCCACCCGCCCCAGGGCAGGGGAAATCAGGGTGAGCATGCGGTCATGCTCCCGATAATCGGCGTGGCGCAGCACGATGCCCTGGGTGGTGATGGCGGACAATGAAATCAGCTCCCTGTAGATCGGTAAAAGCGAAGCGCTTTTCGGAAGAGAAGATACATCACGGTAAACAGCGCCGCCCCGGCCAGCGGGCAGAGGAAGGCGGTAAAATCCGGCCAGCCATAGAGGGGCTTGCCAAGAATATAGGCGGCGGGCACATGCAGCGTCAGCGCAAAGGGCGCCACCACCATGAAAAGCAGCCGCAGGGCCCGGGGGTAAATATCGATGGGATACTGGCAGGCGCTGCGCCCGCCGTAGGTCAGGGCATTGACCACCTCAATGGATTTGACCGAATAGATGGAGAAAATGACCTCGATGAGAAACAGCCCCAGAATGAGCAGCATGCCCAGCAGGATGGATTCCGCCAGGGCCAGGGCCTTGAGCAGCGTCCATTCAATATTCGCCATTCCGGCCCCCATTGCCAGCGTGACCACCCCGACAGAAATGCAGCCGATGCGCCGGGGATCCACCGCCCGGCACAGGGTTTGGGTGAAAATGCCCCGGGGACGCAGGAAAAAGGTATCCAGCCCGCCCGAATGCACCAGCGAGGAGAAATTGCCGGTTATGCCCCGGCCAAAGCATTCGGTCAGATAGAAGGTGATATCCATCATGCCGCAGATGAAGAGCAGATCGCCCGCCGTCCATTGGTTCAGGGCGTCAAAGCGATCAATCAGCAGCAGCACCGCCATCAGCTCCCCGCCCGTCATGGCAATCTGGGCGATGGTCTGCAGGATGAAGGAGACGGGATACTGCAGCTGGCTCCGCAGAAGCATTTTCATGGAGCGAAGGTATAATTTGACGGTATCCATGCTTTATCCTCCCTGAATCACAAGCCGTTTTTTGTTTTTTTCCCAGATGATCAGCCCGCCCAGAATGAGCATCAGCCCCCATCCCCCCTGAATCAGCAGCACCCGGGGCGCATGGGAAAGGGCCCATTCCCCGGTATAGAGGCGGATGGGCGCATCAAGCAGCTGGGCGTAGGGAAGCAGGGTGATCACCTTCTGCCAGGCATCGGGAAACAGCGTCAGGGGCAGCACATTGCCCGAAAAGGTCATCATCAATAGATTGAGCAGCGCCTGCATGCCCCTGGAATCAATGGTGCGCATGGTGACGCCCATGGTGATATTATCCAGCGCGCAGACGCAGATGAGCCCCAGCAGCAGCGCCCCCAATGCGGCAAGCAGCGCGGGCAGCGAGGCCGGGGCGGAAATGCGCCAGCCCTGGGGCAAAAGCGCGGCAACCAGCAGCATGGGCACGGCCCGCAGCAGGCTGCCCATCAGCTTCTGGGCCATGGTGCGGGCGTAATAATAGCCGTAGAAATTCAGCGGACGGCAGAGATCATAGGCGATGCCGCCGGTGCGGATCTTTTCGCCCAGTTCGCCATCCGAGGAAAGCAGCATGCGGAAAAAGGCCTGCTGAATCCAGACATAGGTGACCAGCGAGCCGATGGAAAAGGCCTGGGGCTTGCCGGCATAAAAGGCCCGGTAAAGGGCGATATATACCAGCCCGAAAAAGACCTGGCAGGCCAGCCCGCCCAGGGCCGCGCCCCGATACTGGGTTTCCATTTTCAGGCGCATCAGAAAGATGACGGCGTATTTTTTCATAGATCCATCTCCCTGTACATGGCGGCGATCAGATGATCGGTGTTCTGGGGCTGCACGGTCATTTCCCGGATATTGCCCGCCCCCTGCAGCAGGGAAAGCAGCGCGGCAGTGGGCAGCGTTTCCGGAGAATAGGTGATCTTGTGGCCCTCGCCCTCCTTTTCAATCAGGCAATTCCCGGGCAGGGCGGGCAGGGCCGCGCCGCCGTCATAGCGCACATGCACGGTGCGCAGGGTATCATACCGGGCAAGCAGACTGCTCAGCGCCCCGTCATAGAGCTTTTTGCCGTGACCCAGCACCATCACCCGGGGACACAGCGCGGCAATATCCTCCATATCATGGGTGGTCAGCAGGATGGTGGTGCCCCGCTTTTCGTTTTCCTCCCGGAGAAAATCCCGCAGCGCCAGCTTGCTGACCGCATCCAGGCCGATGGTGGGCTCATCCAGAAAGAGCAGCTCCGGCCGGTGCAGAAGTGAGCCGCATAATTCCGCCCGCATCCGCTGCCCCAGGGAAAGTAGCCGAAGCGGCGTGCGCAGAAGCGAAGAAAGATCCAGCGCGCCCGCCAGCTCCTCCAGCCGCTGCCTGTATTCATTTTCCGGGATGCGATAAATATCCCGGAGCAGGGAAAAGCTATCCGCCAGCGGCACATCCCACCAGAGCTGGCTGCGCTGGCCAAAGACCACGCCGATGCGGCGCACATGCTTTTTCCTTTCCCGCCAGGGGATCATGCCCCCTACCTGCACCTGGCCCCCATCCGGGGTAAGAATGCCCGAAAGAATCTTGACCGTGGTGGATTTTCCCGCGCCGTTGGGCCCGATATAGCCCACCAGCTCGCCCTGCTCAATCTGAAAGGAAATATCCTGCAGGGCATGAATCTGCGTTTTTTCCCGAAGCAAATGGCCCTTTTCCCGTTTTTTGCGCACGGTAAAAGACTTGCTCAGATCGTGTACCGAAATGTAGCTCATACATCCTCCTATGCAGTTGTCCCGGCGATTCATTGCCAAATACGGGCAGCGCTCCATGGGTACCGGCGCAAGAGGGTACCTTTCATAGCCCTTTGGGTTGGAAGGGTGGTTTTCTCCGCTGCTCCTTTAGAGAAACCTTGCACAGATTGCCGCAACGACTGGCCGGATGTGCAAAAACGAAGCATCCATATGCTGGATGCATAGATTAGCACAGAATGCAATTTTTGTCAATACGGCGCGTTTGTTTTTTCGCTGTTCCGCCGGCTTCCTGGCAGGTGCTGCGGCAAAGAAGCAGCAAAAATGTTACAGATTCTTTGCAAATTCATGTGGAATTGATGGCATGTTTATGCTATAATGAAAATTGGAAGCGTGGACATTCAGGCGGTCGCCCGCTTCCCGGGGGGAAAATTCCCCGCCTTGGGCCGCCCTTGCCCGGAAAAATCCGGACGCATGAAAAAAGGAGGAAAATATCTTGGATACCCCGATAGGCGCGCTATTGCTGGTGCAGGTGATTCTCATTGCAGTCAATGCCTTCTTTGCGGCGGCGGAAATCGCCATTGTTTCCCTGAATGAAAACAAGCTGCGCAAGCAGATGGAGGATGGGGATAAGAAGGCGGGACGGCTGCTTTCCATGGTGCTGGAGCCCTCGGGCTTTCTTTCCACCATTCAGATTGCCATCACCCTGGCTGGCTTTCTGGGCAGCGCCTTTGCCGCGGATAATTTTTCTGATCCGCTGGTGCATACGATCTTTTACGATTGGGGCTTTACCGCCATCCCCGAGGCTACGCTCAATACCCTGTGCGTTATCCTCATCACCCTGATTCTTTCCTATTTTACGCTGGTGCTGGGCGAATTGGTGCCCAAGCGGGTGGCCATGAAAAAGCCCGAGGCCATTGCCCGGGGGGTATGCGGCGTGATCGGCGGCGTTGCCAGGGCGGTCAAGCCCGTCGTCTGGTTTTTGACCAAATCGGTGAACGGCGTGCTGCGCCTGATGGGGATTGATCCCAAGACGGAGGAGGAAAACGTTACCGAGGATGAAATCCGCATGATGGTGGATATGGGCGAGGAAAACGGCGCGATTCAGGGCGAAGAAAGAGATATGATCGAAAATATCTTTGAATTCAATAACATGACCGCCGGTGAATGCATGACCCACCGCACCGATGTGACCGCCCTTCAGATCGATGAAACCACGGAGGAAATCATCCGCATCATTACCGAAAGCGGCCTTTCCCGCTTCCCTGTCTACGGGGAGGATATGGATGATATCAAGGGCACCATCACCACCCGGGATTTTTTGCTGGCCCTTTCCAGAAATCCTCAGGTGCGGCTTGCGGATATTCTGCGGCCCGCCTATTTCGTGCCCGAATCCGTGCGCACCGATGTGCTTTTCCGGGATATGCAGCAGAAGAAAATCCATTTGGCCATGGTGGTGGATGAATACGGCGGCACCGCCGGGCTGATCACCATGGAGGATCTGCTGGAGGAAATCGTGGGCAATATCTATGACGAATATGATCCCGCCGCGCCCCAGGATATTGAGAAAATCGGCGAAAAGACCTATCGCATCGCCGGGGGCACCGATCTGGAGGCCATCAGCGAGGCGCTGGAGGTGGATCTGCCCACCGATGAGGAATTTGATACTCTGGGCGGGCTGATCTACAGCCGCCTGGCCGCCATTCCCCAGGATGGCTCCCACCCCGAGGTGGAATGCTATCGGCTGCATATCCGGGTGGATGAAATCGTGGATCGCAGGGTAGAATGGGCTACGGTGACCGTGCTGGAAAAGAAGGAAGACGGCGAAGAGGAAAAGGAATGATCGGGCATGTATGATGTATTGATCGTGGGCGGCGGCCCGGCGGGCTGCTCCGCCGCGCTGACGCTGAAGCTGCGGGGGAAAAGCGTGCTGATGGCCTACGCCGGTGGCGGCGCGCTGGAAAAGGCGGCCCGGGTGGATAATTACCCGGGGCTGCCCCACATATCCGGAAGGGATATGCTTTCCCTGATGCATCAGCAGGTCAGCCAGGCCGGGGCGGAAATCCGGCAGGGGCTGGTGCAGCGCATCCTGCCCATGGGCGCGTATTATTCCGCCATGATCGGCAATGAAATCGCTAAGGCCCGGGGCGTGATCATCGCCACCGGCGTCCCCCGGGTATCCCGAATCCAGGGCGAGGCGGAATTGGCCGGCATGGGCGTCAGCTATTGCGCCACCTGCGATGGCATGTTCTATCAGGGGCGGCGCGTGGCCGTGATCGGCGGCTGGGAGGAGGCGGCCCGGGAGGCCAATTTCCTGGCGGGCATCGTGAGGGAATTGGATTATTACGCCGAAAGCCTCCATGATCAGACGGCGCTTTCGGATAAAATCCGCAGGATGGAGGGGAGCCCCCTCTCCCTGGAGCGGACGGAGACGGGCATCCTGCTGAAAACCCAGACGCAGCAGGCGCTCTATGACGGCGTTTTTGTGCTGCGGCCCGCCATGGCCCTATCCCAGCTGATGCCGGAAATGGAAACGGACGGGGAAAAAATCCGGCTGCACGATGGGTATCAGACCAGCCTGAAAAACGTCTGCATTGCGGGCGATCTGCAGGGCGCGCCCTATCAGATTGCCAAGGCCGTCGGGGATGGCAATGCCGCCGCCCTGACGCTGAGCCATTTACTGGATCAGGAAACCAAATAACACCGAATCATACGGCTGTACACAAGGAGGGATTGCCCCATGAGGAATCGTTTGCTTTCGCTGCTGCTGGCCTTCTGCCTGCTTCTGTCTGCCGCGCCTGCGGCCCTGGCCGCCCCGGCCCGGGATATGCAGCGCACAGAAATCACCCTGGATCTGAATCTGACGGCGCTGGTGGAATTGGCCCTGGGCGCGGCGGTGCTGGAGGATGTGCCCGCCCTTGCGGAGGGGGAGACTCCGCCCAAGGCGCTGGTGGAGGGCGTATTGGCCCTGGGGCTTTTCAATCTTTCCCTGCCCTATGGGGGGCAGGAGCTGCTGGAGGGCGAGGCCTCCCTTTCCAGGGCGGCCATTGCTGAATATTATCAGATGGTCTTTGCCCAGGGTGAATATCAGCATGGCGAGACGGCCCTGAGCCCCTGCATTTCCTGGCGGGAGGACGGCCTGGATTTTGAGCTTTCCGCCCTGATGGAAAACCCCGCCGTGGGCGCGCATATCTATTCCGCCGCCTTTGACGGGGAAACGGTCACGCTGCTGTGCGATCTTTTTACCTATTATGATGATTACGGCCAGACGGCGGAAAATCTGCCCGAGGATGCCCTGACCTGGCTCTGCAACGCCCGGGTGACCCTGAAATACGCCCCGGAAATGCCCTTTGGCTATACCGTCAGCGGCTATTCCCTGTCCGAAACCTATCTGAACGGCATGATCTATGACTGGCAGACCGTGGAAAACACCGAATACGAATATTCCGTCACGCTGCCCTCCATTCTGGGCCTGGCGGAGGATGCGCCGGACTGCATGGTCTGGCAGACGGCGGATGGCGAGGCCACCCTTTCCCTGATTGCAAAGGAAGAAATGGCAGGGGATTATGAGGCCGTGCTGCAAAGCGCCCTGGCCGGCGCCCCGGGGCTTGAAAAAATGGAAAACCGCGAGCTTTCCTATTTCTCTCTTGCGGGCGAGGGCTATTATGAATTGCATCTCATCCCCCAGGATATTACCTGGCAGTATACCCTGATCCTCCGGTTCCCGCCGGAAAGGCAGGCCGAATTTACGCTGTATGCCGAATTCATCTGCAATTCGCTTACGGCCTGGGGGGCTGTCAATGGCTAAGCGGCTTTTTTCCGTCTGCTGCCTGCTGGCGCTGCTTTTTTCCCTTCCCGCTGCCCGGGGGGAAATGCAGCTGGAGCGAAAGGAGGGCGAGGCCTATTTCCCCTCCGAAGCGGAATGGACGTATCATTTCACCTATGCCTATCCCCATCTGACGGGGGAGGATTATGCCTCTGCCGCCATCAATGATACCTATGAAATGGCGCTGGATGAAATGCTGCAATTGGTGCTGCCCATGTTTGCCCATGAGGAGGAGATGCTCTTTGACGGCAAAAATGAGGTAAAGCATGATTTTGCCGTTACCTGCAATAACGGCGTGTATCTTTCCATCCTGCAGTACCGCAGCCAGACCAAGGGCGAGGAGGGCGTGCAGCTTTCCCTGGAGGCCCAGGTATTTGATGTGGCGGGGGAATATCTGGGGGAAACGCTGACCCTGCGGGGCGTGGTCATGGTGGGGGATTCCTCCGCCCAGCTGGCCGCCGCCGTTACCCCCGTTCTCTATGAGGAATTTAAGCGCCTCCAGGCGGAGGGCGTCTGCCGTCCCGAAATTACGGAGGAGGAATTCTGCTGGGAATTTGCCGCCACCCGGGATTATTATGCCGATGCGGAGGGCAATGCGGTCTTTTTCTTTTCCCCCATGCTGCTGACCGAACCCTCCTTTGATGTGCCCGTCTTCCCCTTTACCCGGGAGCAGCTGCGAAAGTTGGCGGCGGCGCTTCCTGAAGACTGGGAGGAATGAGCCGTCCCGGATGGGAAGCCTGCCCGGGCGATGAAACAAGGAGGCTGGAACGAATGAAGATCCATTCCGGCCAGGCTGTATCCGCCCGGGAAAACGAAATGTTCCTTGGAAAGTCGTAAGGCCGCCGCACCTTTCTCCAATGTAAAAAACGCCCTTCGCCGCCCGAAAGAAAAGGCAGCGAAGGGCGTTTCTTTGGCTGATCCGCCGGGCCTTTTTAGCCCAGCGCCACGGCGACCCTGGAGGCCAGCCGCACGTTATTCAGCACCAGCTGAATATTGGAGGCCAGGGATTCCCCGCCGGTCAATTCGCAGACCCGGGCCAGCAGGAAGGGGGTGGTTTCCTTACCCTTGATGCCCTGGGCCGCCGCTTCCCTGAGCGCCTGATCGATGGCGGCGTCGATGGCTGCCTTGGGCATGGCGTATTCCTGGGGAATGGGATTGGTAATCAGCATGCCGCCGGGATACTCCATTTCCCGCTGGGCGCGGATGAAGGCGGCGATTTCCTCGGGAGAATCCACCCGATAATCCACGGAAAAGCCGCTTTCCCGGGTGTAGAAGGCGGGCAATTCCTTGGTGCCGTAGCCCAGCACCGGCACGCCCTTGGTTTCCAGGTATTCCAGGGTCAGCCCCAGATCCAGAATGGATTTTGCCCCGGCGCAGACCACCGCCACGGGGGTGCGGGCCATTTCCTCCAGATCGGCGGAAATATCCATGGTGGTTTCCGCCCCGCGATGTACGCCGCCGATGCCGCCGGTGGCAAAAATCCGGATGCCGGCCAGGGCGGCAATGATCATCGTGGCGGCCACCGTGGTAGCGCCATCCGCCTTCTTGGCTACCAGCACGGGCAGATCCCGGCGGCTGGCCTTCGTGACCTTGGTGCCCTCCCGGCCCAGATAATCAATTTCCTCCTCGGTCAGGCCGGCGCAGAGCTTGCCGCCGATGACCGCAATGGTGGCGGGCTCGGCGCCGCATTCCCGGGCCGCCTCCTCGCATTTCAGCGCCGTTTCCACATTCTGGGGATAGGGCATGCCATGGGAAATGATGGTGCTTTCCAGCGCGATAACGGGCTTGCCCGCCTTCAGGGCCGCTTCCACCTTGGGAGAGAGCTTCAGATGCATATTCATAAGATTTCCTCCTGTTTTTATCCGAGGGGGCCTAAGGGGCCGCCCTTCGTTGGCTGATTCTGATGTGCCGCCGATTTTTTCGCTGCGCTTTTCAGGCGGCGCGCAGGGGCTTTATCCGCCAAAGAGCCGGGCCTCGATGCCGCCCAGGCGATGGATGGTCAAAACGGCATATTCGCCGTGCATGGCGCAGCCGGGATTGAGCAAAAGCACGCCGCTTCGCCATTCCATCCGCTGCCGATGGGTATGGCCGTAGAGGGCGGCATGCACCCCCTTCTCCAGGGCCAGGGCAAAGAGCGTATCCTGGCCCTGCTTCACCTGCTGGCAATGCCCATGGGTGAGCAGCAGCCGGGCATTGGATAATTCGATCAGCGCCCGGGTATCGCTCCGGCCCAGATCGCAGTTGCCCGCTACCTGATAAACAGGCGGCAGCATCACCCCAAGCCCGGCAAGATCATGGTATCCATCCCCCAGATGGATCAGGGCGTCCAGAGGACCCTCCGCCTCCATGGCCATCAGCAGGGTGGAAAGCCGCCCGGTATAGCCATGGGAATCGCTGACAACGCCGACACGCATTACAATTCCTCCAGATAGGGCAGCATGGCGCGCATGGCCATGGCCCGGTGGCTGACCCGGTTCTTTTCCTCCTCGGGCATTTCGGCAAAGGTTTCGCCGGAAAGATACTCAAAATACGGATCATAGCCAAAGCCGCCCTCTCCCCGGGGGGCGTAGGTGATCACGCCGGGGCAGGAGCCCAGCACCGTGCGGGTTTCCCCATTGGGCAGGGAAAGCGCCATGGCGCAGACGAATTGCGCCGTGCGGTTTTCCTGGGCCACATCCTTCATCCGCTGGATGAGCAGGGCGTTATTGGCCGCATCATCCCCATGCACCCCGGCATAGCGGGCAGAATGCACCCCCGGCGCGCCATCCAGGGCATCCACGGAAAGACCGCTGTCATCGGCCAGGGTGCAATAGCCCGTGGCCCGGGCCACCGTGCGGGCCTTGATCACGGCATTTTCCTCAAAACTTTCGCCGTTTTCATCGATATCCCCGGCAAAGCCTGCCTCCCGCATGGAAAGCACCCGCAGGGAATCATCCAGCATTTCGGAGATTTCCCGGATCTTGTGCTGATTATTGCTGGCAATGACCAGCGTGCGCCGGGGCGCAATCACCCGGGCCTTTTCCCCCAGGGCCTCCCGCTGGAGACGATGCAATTCCCGGATGCCCTTTTCGCCCAGATTCAGGATCTGGCTCAGCTCCTCCCGGGTGAAGGCCCTGCCCTCGCCGGTGCCCTGCAATTCGATGAAGGCGCCCGTTTCATCCATGACGAAATTCATATCGGTCTGGGCGGCGCTATCCTCCACATAGCATAAATCCAGGCAGGGGGTATCGGAAACGATGCCAGCGCTGACCGCGGCGATCTGATGCACGATGGGTGATTCCTTGATTTTGCCCTTTTCCATCAGGCGGTCAATGGCGCAGCAGAGGGCCACAAAGCCGCCGGTAATGGAGGCGGTGCGGGTGCCGCCGTCGGCCTCCAGCACATCGCAGTCAATGGTAATGGTGCGCTCGCCCAGGAATCTCCTGTCCACCGCCTGGCGCAGTGCCCGGCCAATCAGGCGGCTGATTTCCACACTGCGGCCATCCCGCTTGACCCCATCCCGGGCCTTGCGCCGCCCGGTGGAGGCGGGGAGCATGGCGTATTCCGCCGTTACCCAGCCCAGGCCCTGGCCCCTGAGGAAGGGGGGCACGCTCTCCTCCACAGACGCCGTGCAGATCACCCGGGTGCCGCCGCAGCGGATCAGGCAGCTGCCATCCGCCGTGCCCACAAAGCCCACCTGCATTTCGCAGGGGCGCAGCGCATCCGCCCGCCGTCCATCCGTCCGTTCCATATTTATTCCTCCCTTTCTGCCTCTGTATTGGCTTTTTGCTGATGATACCGGGGGCCCAGCGCCGCATAGCGCCGGGTGATCCATTTGCAGATGCCATCCAGCCCCGGATAAATCATCCGCTCGGAAATATTGATGTAATCCAGCTTATCCCGAATTTCCAGCTTCACCTCTGCCGGGATGATAATGCGGCGGAAGCAATCCTCCGTCCCCGGCAGATCGCTGAGCAACGTGCGGGGATCGGAGCAGACGGAAAACAGCGCGTATTGATTGGCGATTCGGTTTACCGTGCTGGCGGGCTCAAAAAAGAGGGCGAAGGGCTGGGAGGAAATCCGGTGCAGCGCGTCGAAACCCTCTCCCACCCGGTCCATCATCTCCATGGTGAAGATATTGCCCCTTTCCTCCTTGAGCATTTTCTTGAGCGGATCGGGCAATTGCCGGTTCATTTTATCGATATGGACGCACCAGATGATGCCGTCCCGATCATAGGTTTCCTGATCCTCGGTGGCAAAATGGGCGGCCACCAGCGGGGAATACGTCCAATCCAGCAGCCGGGTGGGCAGGCCGAATTGCTGGGCCATGGCCAGCAATTGCCAGAATGAGGTGACATTCCTCAGATCGGCATAGCCGTATTTCCGGAAGGAGCGCAGCATCTGATGCTCCAGCGTCAGATCATGGGCGCAGGCCCGGTTCAGCGAAGGGGCCAGCCCCCATTGCCAATCCGCCATGCCCCGATAGACGCAATTATCCCGGTAGCGCAGAATCTGCTCATCCCAGACCCCCTCAAAAATGGCGGATTGCAATTCATCCCAGCCATGGATTACCGTTTCCTGCATGGATACGCCCCTTTCCCGAAACAATTCCTTTGGAGGATACGCAAATGATCAAGCATAATTATCAGAAAGAGATGGAAGAAGAAATCACAGGGCTGCAGGGCCGCCGGCCCAGCCTTTTGCTGCATAGCTGCTGCGGGCCCTGCTCCAGCGCGGTGATTGAGCGGCTGCAGGCCGCTTTTGATCTGACGCTGCTCTATTATAACCCCAATATCGAGCCGGAGGAGGAATATGCCCATCGCCTGGCGGAGCAGACCCGGCTTTTATCCCTGCTTCCGGGCAATATTCCGCTGCTGCCCTGCGCATGGGAGCATGAGGCCTTTGCCGCCTTTGCGGAGGGCATGGCCGATTGCCCCGAGGGCGGGGCGCGGTGCATCCGCTGTTTTGAAATGCGGCTTTCCTATACCGCCCGGGAGGCCGCCGCCCACGGCTTTGAATATTTCACCACCACCCTTTCCGTCAGCCCCCACAAGAATGCGGAAATCCTCAATCGGGTGGGCGCGGCCATGGGCGAAAAATATGGTGTGAAATATCTCATGGCGGATTTTAAGAAGAAAAACGGCTATCTGCGCTCCCTGCAGCTCTCCAAGGAATACGCGCTTTACCGCCAGGATTACTGCGGCTGCCTTTACTCCAGACCCGCAAAGGATTGAGAACCCAGGGAGATTTCCGTGGAGCGGAGAATTTCGCGCTCGCCCTCCGTTTCCACCATCAGCCCCCCATCCTCTGCAACGCCCGTAACCCGGGCGCTTTTTTTCTGCCCGTTCCGGGTATAGAGGATTTCCCGGCCGATCAGGGGCATTCTTTCCCGATAGGCCTGAAGAATGGCGGGATCGCCGGGGGCCTCCATGCCATCCAGAAAATACCGGGCGATCAGGCCCGCCAGGCGCATCCGATCCGCCCCGGCATCCAGCGCCCCGGCAATGGATAATGCCTCCGGGAAGCCCCCGGGGGGCGTTTTCAGGTTGACGCCGATGCCCACAACGGCGCATTCCCCCGCGCCCTCGGCCAGAATGCCGCAGATTTTTTTGCCGCGAAGGAACAGATCATTGACCCACTTGATCCGGGGCTGCAGCCCGGTGGCCTCCTCAATGGCCCGGCAGACGGCAACGGCGGCCAGAATGGTCAGCCGCCCCGGCTCCTCCATGCTTTCCGGGCGCACCAGCAGGCTCATATACAGGCCCGTGCCCGGTGGGGAAAGAAAGCTGCGGCCCAGCCGGCCCCGGCCCGCCGTCTGCTGCTCGGCAATCATCAGATAAGGCGGGGATATCTTCCCGTCCCGGGCCAGGCTTTTCAGCCGCGCATTGGTGGAATCCACCCGGGCGGGCAGCGAAAGGGCGAGCCACCAGTATTTTCTGCCCAGCGCCGCGCGCAGACGAAGCCTATCCCCAAGCCCCATGCGCTTTCCCTCCCTCTCTGCCAATATGCCCCATACTATTATACCTTTTTTTCCTGCCGCTGCCAAGGGGATAGGCGGAAAAGAAACGCGCAAAGCCCTGCCTTTTTCCCCACGAAAAAGGGGCATAGCCGTTTGCTTTCCGGCTACGCCCCTGGCAGACAGAAAATGGGGGAAAAATCAGCTCAGCACCATCCGGTCGTTTATCGCGCCGCCGCCGCTGGCCTGATTGAAAAGGCCCAGCAGCTGCTCCACCGTCAGCTTCTTTTTTTCCTCGCCGCTGACATCAATGATCACGCGGCCCTCATGCATCATGATCAGCCGATTTCCGTGGGCGATGGCGTCCTTCATGTTATGGGTGATCATCAGGGTGGTCAGCTGATGCTTATGGACAATCTGATCCGTCAGCTCCAGCACCTTGGCGGCGGTTTTGGGATCCAGGGCGGCGGTATGCTCATCCAGCAGCAGCAGCCGGGGGCGATTCATGGTGGCCATCAGCAGCGTGACTGCCTGGCGCTGGCCCCCGGAGAGCAGCCCCACCTTGGCGGAAAGCCGATCCTCCAGCCCCAATTCCAGGGATTTCAGCAATTCCCGATACCGGGCGCGATCCGCCTTTTTGACCCCGGGAACAAATTTGCGCTTCATGCCCCGGCGGGAGGCAATGGCCAGATTTTCTGCAATTTCCATATCGGGGGAGGTGCCCTTCATGGGATCCTGGAAAACGCGGCCCAGAAACTGGGCCCGCTTATGCTCGGGCATGCCGGTCACATCGATACCGTCGATTTCAATCGTTCCGCTGTCCGGCCGCCATACCCCGGCGATGGCATTGAGCAGGGTGGATTTTCCCGCGCCGTTGCCGCCGATGACGGTGACAAAATCGCCGTTTTTCAGCTCCAGATTGAGATGATCCAGGGCGGTCTTGGCATTGACCGTGCCGGGATTGAAGGTTTTGCAAAGATCGGTGATTTTAAGCATGGGCATCCCCTCCTGCCGAGGCCGCGCTCCGGTCGGACGGCTGCTTTTTCCGGGAGAAATACTGATTCTTGAGGTAGGGAACCGCCAGGAAAATCGCCACGATGATGGCCGAAAGCATCTTCAGGTAATCGGTTTTCAGGCCCAGCAGAATTACGAAATTATACACGATATAATACACGATGCCGCCGCCCACCACGCCGATGAGGCTGACGACGAAATTGGGCTTGATCCGCAGCGAAACGGAAAGGCCGATGAAAATCGCCGCCAGGCCGATGACGATGGCGCCCCGGCCATCATTGATGTTGGCTGAGCCCTTATACTGGGCCAGCAGCGCCCCGGCCAGGGCCACAATGCCATTGGCAATGGCCAGGCCCATGACCTTATTGCGGCTGACATTCACGCCCTGGGCGCGGCTCATATCGGGGTTATCGCCGGTAGATTTCAGCGTCAGGCCGATTTCGGTGTAGAAAAAGCGCCACAGGAGGATAATCACCGCCGCCACCAGCAAAACCATGGCCAGAATCGAGGCGGGATTATTGCTCATATGCACCAGCAGCTGATGGGCCCGTGGATCAATCGCTACCAGGGAGCGCCCGCCCAGGATGCACAGATTCACCGAATAGAGAATCAGCTGGGTCAGGATGCCGGCCAGAATGGAGGGAATGCCCAGCGCCGTATGCAAAAGCCCCGTCAGCATGCCCGCCAGCGCGCCTGCCAGCAGCGCCAGCAGCATGCACAGCCATACGGGCAGGCCCTGGCCCAGCAGCACCGCGCATACGCACGCGCCGGTGCAGATGGAGCCATCCACCGTCAGATCGGCAATATCCAGAATTTTATAGGAGATATATACGCCGATGCCCATCAGGCCCCAGATCAGCCCTTCGGCAGCGGCGCCCGGCAGCGCATAGAGAAAAGCCATATTGCACCTCGCGTGAATGATTGAAATGAATTAATTGGAGGGAACCTGAATGCCCAGCTGCGCGCAGAGCGCCGCATTATAGGTGACGGAGGGGGTCAGGGTCTTGACGGCAAAATCAGCGGGCTTTTTGCCGTTCAGCAGGATATCCGCCGCCATGACGCCGGTTTCATAGCCCAGCTGATAATAATCGATGGACAGGCTGGCATAGCATACCGTTCCGCCGTAGCTGGTATAGATGGGCACGTTCTTTTCGGTGCAGATGGTGCCCACGATGGCGTCATTGGCGGCAACGGTATTATCCGAGGGAATATAGACCGCCTTGCATTCATTGGCCATGGAGGCGGCAACGGCCTGCAATTCGGTGGTTTCAGAGAAGGTATAGGCCTTTACCGCAATGCCCTGGGCCTCAAAAAGCGCCTTGACGGCCTCATACTGGATCAGGGAATTGGATTCATTGGTGCAGTAAAGCACGCCTACGGGATCGCCGGCCTTAAGCCCCAGGGTTTCGATCATCATCCGGGCCTGCTCGTCAAAGGGAACGGCATCCGAGGTGCCCGATACATTGGTGGGAATGCTGCCCGCAAAGGTATCGGTATAATCGGTTACGGAGGTGCCCAGCACCGGGATGGTTGTGGTGGCGTTTGCGGCGGCCAGCAGCGCAGGGGTGGCATTGGCCATGATCAGATCCACCTTCTTGGCGGTAAAGGTGTTGATTACGGTGGTGCAGAGATTGGCCTCACCCGCTACCTGGGTGTCAATCTGAACCTTTTTCCCGGCAGACGCCATTTTTTCGTTCAGCGCATCCAGAAAGCCCTTGGTGGCCTGGTCCAGCGAATCATGCACCATCAGCTGGCAAACGCCTACATGATAGGTGTCATCCTTGGCGCAGCCGGTCAGGGAAAAGCATACGGCGGCAAGCAAAACGCCGCAGAGAAGCAGGGAAACGAGCTTTTTCATTTTTCTATCCTCCATGATCGTATTGATTCCGGCAAAGGCAAAAGCCTAATGAAAAACGCCCCTGCTGTCAACAGGGGCGACATAAGGCCGCGGTACCACTCTGCTTTCGTATCGGCCTTGCAGCCGAAACCTTAATAGGCTTAAAAGTCCTGGCGATGTAACGGTCGCACCCGTTGCGCCTACTGCAATTTTCAGCGCACCGCTCACAGAATGAACTTCACGAAGGGATCGCTCATGCCTTGCACCACCCGGCACTTCTCTGAAGCGTTTCCCGCCGCTACTCTTTCTGCTCAAACGCATTTCACCTATGCGGAATCGGGCTTATTATAACGGATCACCCCCCTCCCTGTCAAGCACCTCACGGGCCGCCACAGGCCGTAAGCCCGGCGAAAAACGGTTTTTTTATCGTTTTTTTGCCGGGGAATGGGACGGGGACGGGATTTTTGCGGGAGGAGACTTTTGCGTCAAAAGTCCCCTCCCGCGCCCTCCCGAAAACCGGCTCTGGATGGAATCTGGCAGGAACTTCCTGTGAACCATCCAGTGCCGGTTTTGGGGAGGTGGATTCTTAGGAAAGCCCGCCTCCGTCCCTTTGCTTCACTGGCATTCAACTTCGTTATAACCCTCCATGAAACATCCAGAGTTGGTTTTCGGGAGGGTGCGGGAGGGTGCTTTTGACGCAAAAGCATCCTCCCGCAATTATCCTCTCCCCGTTCCTTCCCGTCCCCTACAGGTCGTCCACGTCCTGTACTGGTTCCGGGTCGTCGGGGTCGGCCGGGGTGCCGGTATAGCTGCCCAGCACATCGCTGTTGGATTGTCTGCTCAGCAGCGCGAAGACGCCGCGTTCCTTCCAGGAATCATGCTTTTTCTGCTTTTTTTCCATGAAATACCCCTTCCTTTTCTGCATTGGACAGGCATATTTTGCTTCAAAGCCGGTGAATTTATGCTATGGAAGGAAAAGGAGGAGGACGAGGAATGAGAAAGATCGGTTCGGTTCTGATGTGCGTTATTCTGCTGGCGGCGGGCGTGCTGTATCTGGGGCTGTATGCCCAATACGAAAGCGCGGTAAAGGAAAAGCAGGCCGCCGAGCGGCGGGCAGAGGTGCTGAAAACGCTGCTGACCCAGACGGAGCAGGAGCTGGCGGCGGAAAAGGAAAGGGGCCAGGCCGAAAGAAAGCAAGGGCAGGCGGCCCGGGAAAAACTGAAGGAGGGGCAGGGGATGACCGCCGCCGCGCTTCCCTTAGGCGCTGCGGGGCAATTCTCCCTTACCGTCGGCAAAATCTGGCAGCGGCTTGCGGCGGAGGGCGCCCAGGCCATTACGGCGCTTTTTCCGTCCCCTGCCCCTGCCCAGACCCCCGCTGCTTCTCCCCATCGTCCGCTGCTGCCGGGCCGGCCATCCCAGCTTCGGCAGGAGGCCAGATAACACGGAAAAAGGGGCCGCCCCGTTATGCCATCGGCATGCTGCGGGGCTGCCCCTTTTGTATGGGGATTGCTTATAAATCCATTCCGGGAAGCGCGGTGACGGTACGGATAAAGGTGCCGCCCAGATGCTTCATCAGCGCGGTCTGGGGCGCATTCCGGCGGAAAATATGGGTATACATCTGGGTAACGCCCCGCTCGCGCAGCAGCGCCGCCGCCGCGCCCAGCAATTGCTTGGCCAGGCCCTGACGGCGGAAATCCGAGCGGGTATAGATCATCAGCAGCGTGGCATTGGCGCCCTCGCCGGTAATGACGGTTTCGCAGACGGGCTGGCCCCCGCGATAGAAGCCCAGGGCCATGAAATGCTGCTGCTGCTGCCAGAGCTGCAGATAATCCCGGGTAATGGGCTGAATGCGCTGGGCATTCACCCGGGCCAGGAAGGCATTCTGGGCGGCCTCATCCTGCAGCGGAACGGAGGCAAACTGCATGCCCATGGGCGCGCGGGCCACGCCCTCCGGCAGGGGAAAGCGGAAAAGATCCTCCCCGTCGTCATTGTGCAGGCCGCATTTTTCATAGAATTGCAGCATCTCCAGATTTTCCGGCGCCACCTGGGCATAAAGCCTGGCGGGCAGATGGGGGGTCTGGGCGCGGAGCTGCTCTGCCCGGGCCAGCAGCGCCCCATACATCAGCGCCCTGGCAGAGGGCTGGGCATCCATCTGAAGAAAGAGATGGGCCGGCCTTTCGGGATACATTTCCCCCTGGTAAAACATGATCACATAGCCTGTGCCCAATTGAATCTGCTGATCATTGGCCACAAAAAATACATTCTCGGGCGCAACTCCCTGAAAGGGTGCCTGCGGATGGGTGAGTCGCATATCATTCCCCTTGCTTTTGTTTCATTGCCATTCCACGCCGGCGTAAGTGCTGGGCGTGAGATCGTATACCACGCGGCGAACCTCGGGCCGCTCCTTCATGGCCTTTTCCACCACGGCCTCCATCACATCGTATGCAAGCCGGGCCGCATAGGCCTGATTGCTTTCGCTGGCCGCCTGTACGGCCCGCAGACAGATTACCGCCCCCTGCTCATCCCCCGGCATGGGGAAAAGCACGGCGAAATATTGCCAGAGCCGCCTGGCCGTGCCGGATTCCTGAACCTCCCGGCGGAAGATGGCATCCACCGCCCGCAGCGTCTGCAGCCGCTCCAGCGTTACCTCGCCCATAATGCGCGAGGCCAGGCCGCTGCCCGGGAAGGACTGGCGGGAAAGCATATCCATGGGCAGGCCCAGATAATCGGCGATGCGGCGCACATCCTCCTTGAATAATTCGCGCACCGGCTCAATCACCGGGGCGGAAGCGCTCAGGGCGGGGCGGGGCGCGCCCTTCATGCCGAACATGATATCATGATAGCTGGTGCCGCTGATCACCGCCCGGAACTGCCCCAGCTTCTCCTTCTCTTCCCAAAGGATCTGCTGGATGGTTTCGCCGATCACCCGGCGCTTTTCCCGGGGCTCCACAATGCCCCGCAGCGCCTCCAAAAAGCGATCCTGGGCGTTGACCCGGGTAATATCCATGCCGATGGTATCCCGGTAGAAGGCGATGAACTGATCCCCCTCCCGCTCCCGCAGAAGGCCGGTATCCACAAAGATGCATTTCAGGCGGCTGCCCAAGGCCTTAAAGGCCAGCAGCGCGCTGACGCCGCTGTCCAGCCCGCCCGTCATGGCGCAGACCGCGCTGCCATCCCCGACTACCCGGCCAATTTCCTCCACCGCCCGGGTGACAAAGGCATCGTCATCCCACCAGGTGGTGCAGCGGCAGATGGAAAGGGCAAAATTCCGCAGCAGCAGCGCGCCCTCGGGATCATTCTGCTCCACCTCAAACTGCATGCCGTAAAGCGGCAGGCTCTCATGGGCAAAGCCGATCACCCTTTCCTCCGAAAGGCAGACAGGCTGCATCCCCTCCGGCAGGCTGAATTCCCGGATGCAGGGCAGAAATCTCTCTCCGTCCTCCAGCCCCTCAAGCAGGGGACATTTTCCGTAGGCCAGGGCACTGACCGCCCCCCGGCTCACCGCTTCGCCCGCCGCGCCGCCAAGCGCGGTCAGCAGCAGCGCCGCCGCATCGCCCAGGGCAAGCACGGGCAGGCCGGATTGCAGAATCCGCCCGTCCAGGCCCAGCGGGGTCTCCCCGTTTACGCCCCCGGCCAGCAAAAGCCCCGAGGGGGCCTGGGCCTCTACCTCTTCCAGCGAAATATCCCCGGGCACAATCTTGCCAAAGATGCGCTCGGAGCGCAGCTTTCTGGTAATCGCACGGCTGGATACATCGTCAAAATTCAGCACCAGCAGCATATCGCGCATGGACTCACTCCCTTTTTGGAGTCAGAATGGAAAAACCTCAGCTTCCTTATATTCGCCGGGCATTCAAAAAATCCTGCTGCTTCCTTCATTCCCCGTCCACAATCCAGTTTTCCGGGCTCTGCTTGGATAATTCCACCACATAGGCATGCAGGCGCAGCTGGGTTTCATGATTGGCAATGCCGCTTTCATTCAGCCCCATCAGCTTCTGAAAATCCTTGACGGCCTGGGTGGTGATGCTGCCGTAGCGGCCGGTGATATACTGGGCCTCCATATAGCCCGCCTGCACCAGTTCGTTCTGCAGCTTCTTCACCTTTTCTCCGGAATTGCCAAAGCGCATGACTGCATCGGCCAGATCATATACCGTGCCGTAGCCCAGAATGGCCCAGTAATTGATGGGATAGGTATTGCGGGCGACGGAATCGGGGTTATTGCCCTCGATGACATGCACCTGCACCTGGCCGTCGGCATCATAGCTGCAATATTCCACCATGGCCACATGGGTGGTATCGCCGGTGGAATTGGTGGAGAAAAAAACCCAGTCCCCGGGCAGGGGGATATAGCTGTTTTTCTCCATGGGCTGGCTTTCTCCCGTCAGCCATTGGGAGCCCCAGCCGGGGATATTGGCCTTTCTTGCGATATAGCGGCCATTGG
Source organism: uncultured Oscillospiraceae bacterium (assembly GCA_964549135.1). GTDB lineage: Bacteria > Bacillota > Clostridia > Christensenellales > Aristaeellaceae > RUG563. The sequence goes on from CAZJUJ010000017.1 coordinate 32,833, forward strand.
CAATGAACCAATCCCGGCCCGTATTGGTGCCGGTATAATAGGGATAGACCTGGGTCAGCAGCTTTGTGCCATGCTGCTGATCCACCTGATGCACGCACCAGCACAGAAATTCGGCGCACCATTCCGCCGCCGGATCCCCGGCCCAGGCACCATATTTGGTAACGCCGCTGCGATCCTCCGCATAGCCGATTTCCTGCCGGGCAATTTCCAGCAGCCAATCCACATAATCGGGCAGCTGATGCTGGGGCGCAATGATATTTTCCGTCTGCGCCGCCTCCTCCTGCTCCGGGACGGCCTCGGCCAGCCCGGCGGGAAGCAGCAGCATCAGGCACAGAAGCAGGGCAATAAAACGCATGGGCGGGAATACTCCTTCTCTGAAAAATAGAAAGCGGGCGGGCATGGCCCCCGGCATGGGAGAGCGGGCCCGCCCTTTTTGCTGAACATACGGGGCATACAGGCATTCCGGGGGCCAGGGGACATTTCCCTGACCCCCGCCTGAAGCTTACACGCCCTGATCCCCCTCCTGATTCTTATGGCGATCGGAGCGGCGCTGGCGCTGATGCACGGCAGCGGGCGCAGGGGAAGCAGGTTCTGTGCTTTCGGTCTGCCCGGAAAGGGGCTTATAGGTTATGGTTTCGCTCTTCTGCGGCTGAAGCGGCGGGTAAACCCGGGTTTCGGGGCGCACGGAGGCCGGCTGCGTTTGTCCGCTCTGCTGCGTCCGGGCCTGATATTCCTGAATCTGCCGCTGCGTCACCGGCCGATAGGGATTGGTGGTGGGCGGCACGCGGCCCGGGGCGGGCTGCTGATGCTGCGGCTGATAGCGCCCGGTATCGCCGAAATTTCCGGCAGCGGTGCTGCTTTCCGTTCCGGCAGCAGGGGGCTGCATGGGCGCGGCGCTTCTGGGCGGCATGAAGGGGGCGGCGCTTTGATTCTGGTAGGTGCGGGTGGCCTGGCTCACCTGAGCGGGATTATTCCGGGCCGCACGCATCTGGGGCTGCTGGGCCGCCGCCCGGGCCTGACGGGCCTGCTGGGCGCGCACGGCCTGCCGCCGCCGCTCATTCTGGCGATGGATGGTATAGGCATAGTATGCGCCGCCCGCGCCCACGGCCGCCAGGGCCAGAAGCACCCAGGGCCAGGCGGAGCCGCCGCTCTTGGTGGTGGGTTCGGGGGTGGTCAGCGTGCCCAGGGGGCCCACCGGGGCAAGTTCCGGGGTGGACGTGGGGGCACTGGTGGGCTCCGGGGTGGGGGTGGGCAGCTTTTCGGGATCGGGGGTGGGGGTCAGATAGGGATTGAAGGGCTCGTAGGAGGCGTTGAGCGCCGGATTCTGCCAGACGGTCTGGTTGTAGTCCTCCACCGGCTGAATCTGATTGCTGCTGCCGGTATTGGAGGAGGAAGTGCTGCTGTTGGCGTTCAGGTATTCATCGCTCTGGAGGAAATCGGTAAGCTCGCCCAGGGAAAGCACCTTGAAATAATCCCCCAGAATGTAGCCCTCGGTGCCCGCCTGGCTGACATGATACCAGGTGCCCTCATCATTGGTTACCGTGCCCATCACCAGTGCAAAGGCGTAATTATCCAGCAGCCGCAGCCGGGAGGCCTCGGTGCTGGGCTGGGCGCGGAGATTGACCTTGCCGCTGCTGCTCCTGACGTGGCCGTAGCTGGAAAGGCTATCCTGGGTTACGGGCTCGGGCGTGGGCGCAGGGGAGGGCGTGGGCGTGCCGCCCTGGAGAGAATTTTCGTATTCAATGCTCTCCTGCTGGCTGAGCAGGCGCAATTGATCCTCCCGGATAAAGCCCCACATGCCCTGATACTGCACCATATGCCAGGCCGTATCCCCATTATAGCTCTGGCCGCGCACGCTGGCCACGGCGGCATAGGGAAGCAGCAGCATGATTTCGGCATTGGTATCAGGGAAGGTGCGCATGGGCACGCCCTCGCCCATGGTCATGCCGTAGCCGTAGAATTGCTCGGGCACGGGGGTGGGGGTGGCGGCCTGGGCGGCCTGCAGGCTGTCCAGATAGGGCCGGGCCTCTTCATTGGTAATCAGGCGCAGGGCGTCATGGGGCATAAAGCCCAGATTGCCGCTCCTGACCGACTGCACGGAGGACCAGGCGATGCCATCCACATAGGTCTGCCCCGATACATACACCAGCGTATCCGCCGAAAGCATTTCCAGAATGCTTTCATCCGTCTGGCTGACCCCGGTGCGCAGCGCCGTCTGCCAGAGGGTGACTGCATAGCCGCGGTAGGGGGCAGGGGTGGGCGAAGCGGTGGGCGCGGGGGTATCGGTGGGGGAAAGAGTGGGCGAAACCGTGGGTTCAAGCGTGGCCACGGGGATGGGGCTCTGGGTGGGCATGGGCGAGGGCAGCTGATTCTGAATCTGCTGGCTTTCGCTTTCGCTGAAAAGATCCACATATTCCGCCATCAGATAGCCATCCGTTCCGTCAATGCGGACGCGATACCATTTTTCCCCGTCCACCGTCTGGGATTCATAGACCCAGACCCGGGTATTTTTGCCGCTGATCTGGCGGATCTTGGTATCATTGCTGAGCTGGGGGGCGCTGCGGAAATTGAGGTTGCCCTTATTGGTGGCGGCCCAGCGATCAATCGCCGCCCCATCCGGAATGGGAGAGGGGCTGGGCGTGGGGATCTGGGTGGGGGCCAGGGTGTAATTGAAGAGCGCGGCGATTTCCGCATCCGTCAGCACCCGCACCACCGATTCCTTCAGATATCCGACCTGACCGCCGATTTCCACGGCATACCATTTTTCGTTTTTCCCGTTGGTGATGCTGCCCATGATATGGGCCAGATCGCCGCGGCCCACCCGGCCGATGACATTATTGCCCTCGGTGGTGGGAGAGGAGCGGAAATTGATGGAATCGCCCTGGGGATAGCAATAGGAATCCAGATAGATATCCACCGGGGGCGGGGTAGGCGTGGCGGGGAGCGGCGTGGGCGTGCCCGGATCGGGGGTGGCGGTAACGGGCGCCTGATAGAAGAAGATCACCTGGGGGGGATTGAGCGCGCCGTCATCGGAAAGGATCACGTTCTGGGTGCCCTCGCCCAGCAGCGTATACCCCGCCTGAAGATCCACAGGCTGGGCGCTGATCATATTATTGCCGGCATAGCAGGGCACGATCTGATAGGAGGCCACATCTTCGCCCGTTACCGCATCGCGGTAATAGACCATGATATCCGCCTGCAATTCATTGCCGAAGCGGAAGATCACCTCGCTGGGGGTGGCCGCGCCGAATGCATCCACGGCGACGGAAACGCTTTCCGGGGTCAATAGGCGATAGCCGCTGCCGGTGCTGACGCGGCTCCAATCCACGGAAATCAGGTTTTCCGCGCCCTCCACGCAGGTTTCCGTATAGGCATAGAAGCTCTCGCCCTGGGGGCCGACATATTTTACCCCCACCAGCGCAATCTTGGGCGCGGGCACAGCGGGAGCATAGCGATAGATAAAGGAAACGGAGGTCAGGGACGCGCCGTATTCATCCACGCGCACCAGCACGTTTTCATCGCTGATCAATTCATAATCCGCAGGAAGGGAATCCGGATTGGCGGAAATGATGCTTTCTCCATAGGCGCAGGGAATATTCTGCTCCGGGGCAATGGACGCGCCGTTTTCATCCAGATACAATACCCGCACCAGCACCGGCTGCGGGGTATCCGTGGGCAGGGGAGCCTCGGTTTCCGGCTCCATGTACTGATACAGGAAGGCGATCTGGGATACATTGGCCTGCCCGTAGGCATCCACAATAACATCCAGATACGGCTCGCTGACCAGCGCGTAATGGGGCAATAGATCGGCAGGGGCGGGATAGACCGGGGTTGTTCTGCCCGCTTCGCACCAGACCTCCGTTTCGCTGGCTACCGGCAGGTCGGACATGGCATCCAGATACAGCACCGGAATGCGGATGGGCAGCACCGGCGCTTCCGTGGGCTCGGGCGTGGGCTCCAGTGTCGGCTCAGCCGTGGGTTCCAGCGTCGGCTCAGCCGTGGGTTCCAGCGTCGGCTCTATCGTGGGCTCCAGGGTCGGCTCTACCGTGGGCTCCAGGGTCGGCTCTACCGTGGGCTCGGGCGTGGGAATTTCCGTCGCCGACGCAACGTACCGATACATGAAGACGACCTCGGCGGGATTCGCGCCGTTTGCATCCACGGTGACATTCTGGAAGCTATCGCCGATTAATTCGTAGTTTTCCAGAAGATCGATGGGGCTGGCGTATACCGGCCAGGTGCCCTCCTCGACCCGCTGGGCGGTGGGATTGGCAATGGGATTCCAGTATTCGTCCACATAGCGGACGGTGACATCCACCGGGTTCACCACGGGGGCGACATACCGATACATGAAAACAACCTCGGCGGGGCTTGCGCCGTTTGCATCCACGGTGACATTCTGGAAATTATCGCCGATCAGTTCGTAGTTTTCCAGAAGATCGATGGGGCTGGCGTATACCGGCCAGGTGCCCTCCTCGACCCGCTGGGCGGTGGGATTGGCAATGGGATTCCAGTATTCATCCACATAGCGGATGGTTACATCCACGGGATTGACCACGGGAGCCACATACCGATACATGAAAACAACTTCGGCGGGATTCGCGCCGTTTGCATCCACGGTGACATTCTGGAAATTATCGCCGATCAGTTCGTAGTTTTCCAGAAGATCGATGGGGCTGGCGTATACCGGCCAGGTGCCCTCC
>CAZJUJ010000017.1:37632-43038 GCA_964549135.1 uncultured Oscillospiraceae bacterium
AGGTGCCCTCCTCGACCCGCTGGGCGGTGGGATTGGCAATGGGATTCCAGTATTCATCCACATAGCGGATGGTCACATCCACCGGGTTCACCACGGGGGCGACATACCGATACATGAAAACAACCTCGGCGGGGTTTGCGCCGTTTGCATCCACGGTGACATTCTGGAAGCTATCGCCGATTAATTCGTAGTTTTCCAGAAGATCGATGGGGCTGGCGTATACCGGCCAGGTGCCCTCCTCGACCCGCTGGGCGGTGGGATTGGCAATGGGATTCCAGTATTCGTCCACATAGCGGATGGTTACATCCACGGGATTCACCACCGGCGCTTCGGTGGGCAGAAGGACGGGCACATCCGGCTGGGCCGCCAGGGTGGAAACATACAGATACAGCACGGGGCCGGGCAGATTTTCCGCCGTATAGCTCTGGATTTCGATGGGGGCGCCCTCCGTCAGGCTGAAGCCCGCGTCCGTTACGCCCGTCAGCATGCTGCCGCTGGGCACGGAAAAATAGGGATAGACGCCGCTGAGATCAGTAATCTGCAGCGTCAGCCCATCCAGGGGCGCATCGGCAGGCACCTGGGCCCAATAGCAGCCCTCATAGCCGGAATAGGAAACGGGCGCGGCCGCCGCGCTCTGGGGGATGCCCTGGCTATCCACCCACTGCAGGAAAAGGGAAAAGCCGCTTTCCCCCAGCGCCCCTGCCAGCCCCTGAATGGGCGATAAAAGCAGCATGCAGCTCAGCAGCAGCGCCAGCCCTTTGCGAACATTTTTCAGAATACCATTCATACGAAACGATGCCTCCTTCGGAATCATCGGAAAATTATCCGGGAATATTTCAATTGTATTACAAAATCTTGACAATGTCAATCATACTTCCCTTCCTTTTCCCTCCCCGGGGCATTTTTACAGCCCGGCAGCAGGATTTTTCCCTCCCCGTGCAGAATACCCCTTCGGATTATCGGAATCAGGAGGAATGGCAATCATGCTGGATGACAGCCTGCGGGAAGTCTTTCTTTCCGGAGAAGAGCTTTATAACGGACGGATTATCAAGGTGGAGCGCTGGCAGGTATCCCTCCCCAACGGTCAGACCGCGCCCCGGGAGATCGTGCGGCATAACGGCGCGGCGGCCATCGTGCCCGTGGACAGCGCCGGGAATGTGACCCTGGTTCGCCAGTACCGGGTGGCGGTGGGGCGCTTTACCTGGGAGATTCCCGCCGGTAAGCTGGATAGCCCGGAGGAGGATCCCTTCCATGCCGCCCGGCGCGAGCTGGAGGAGGAAACGGGGCTGCAGGCCGAAAAATGGCAGTTGCTCAACCGCATCGATACCACCCCCGGCTTCTGCACCGAACGAATCGCCATTTATCTGGCTACCGGCCTTTCCCAGCATCCGGCGCATCCGGATGCGGATGAATTCCTGGGGCTGACGAAGATGCCCCTGGAGGAGGCGGTTGCCCTCTGCATGGCAGGGGAAATCCATGATTCCAAGACGCTGGTGGGCCTGATGATGGCGCAGCGGGTGCTGGCGAAGACGGATATGCCCGGCGCCTCTCTGCATACGCCTATACAACGGGCGGCGAGCCCTTCTTCTTCCCGCAGCGGAAAAGAAATCTGATCCCGGCGGGGGATTATAATAGGAATGAAAAAAGAAAAGCATCCGGTGTATCATGCGCTGCTGGCGTTTTTGCTGCTTCTGCTCCTTGCGGGGATTCTCCTGCTGCTTGGGGGCGCAGAACTGGAAAAAAGGGATCCCGTTTTTCTGCCGGGCCGCCAGGGCGCACGCATCATCACATCCTACAGAATGGAATGAAAAGGATTTTTCCATGCAGTTTTTTCAAGGGATTTTTTCCCGTCTGCCCACCCTGGAAACCGAGCGGCTGATTCTGCGGCCCATGCGCATGGGGGATGCCCGGGATCTATACGCCTATGCCCGGGATCCCGAGGTCAGCCGCCATGTGCTGTGGGATCCGCATCAGAGCATCGGCCAATCCCGGCAGTATCTGCGCACCGCCATCCGGCAGTATCGCCGGGGGCTGCCGGCCTCCTATGCGATCACGCTGCGCCCCTCCGGCCGGATGATCGGCACCATTGGCTTTATGTGGGTCAATCTGGATCATAAGAGCGCCGAGGTGGGCTACAGCCTTTCCCGGGAATACTGGAATCAGGGCATCATGACGGAGGCGCTGCGGCGGATCGTGGAATTCAGCTTCGATCAATTGCGGCTCAATCGCCTGGAGGCCCAGCACGAAACCGATAATCCCGCCTCGGGGCGGGTGATGGCCCATGTGGGCATGCGCTATGAGGGCACGCTGCGCCAGCGGCTGAATAATAAGGGGCGCTTTGTGGATGTGGCGCTGTATGCTATGCTGCGAAGCGATCCGCGCCTGTAAAAAACAAGAAATGCATCACGCAAGGAGGAAATACCGCCATGTTTGAGTACAAAACCCAGGGAACCTGCTCCACCCAGATCGATCTGGAAATCGAAAACGGCATCATCACCGCCTGCACCATTCATCACGGCTGCCGGGGAAATACCCAGGGCCTGGCCAAGATGGTCATCGGCCGCAAGGCGGATGAGGTGAAGGAATTGCTCCGCGGCATTCCCTGCCGGGGGAATACCTCCTGCCCCGATCAGTTATCCCGGGCCATCGAGGCCTATCAGCAGAGCCTGTAAGGAGAAACAAAATGAAAAGCACACCTGCCAGCAAGAAAAAACAGCAGAAAAAGCAGCTCTTTACGCGCATCATCTGCATCATCCTTGCGTTTCTGATGGTGGCCTCCGCCGTCGTGGCGCTGCTTCAGCTTTTCCCCAGCGCGGGCCACGTTCACTGATTCGCCCGCAGATGCTGCCCTTCGGCGTTTTTCCATGCGCCGGGGGGCCGCTTTTTTTCTTGCAATCCGGGGCGGGGTATGTCATAATAGACAGAAATGGAAGGAGGGGGATTGCCATGGCCACGGGTATCTGGGTGCGCCTGATGCGCAAAACCCGCATTGAACGGGATGTGACCATTCCCTGCATGTATGATGAATGGCAGGAGGCCCTGGAGGCGGCCTGCCATCGGCTGGATGTGCCCAAGCCTCTGCTGCTGCCCCGGCACGAAAGGGACTGGGCGGAATTTTCTCAGGCCCGTTTTCTCAGGGAGCATTTTATGGAGGATGTGCCCTTTGATCGGATGGAGGTGGAATACATCGATCCGGACAAAAAGAAAAAGGATAACCCCTTGTATTATTGATTTCGCGCTTCTGCTTTTTCCGGGCGGCCGCCGCGCGGAAAAAACGGGAAAGGAGGCCCTTATGCGCAGGCTGCTTCTGCCGCTATTGCTTTTTCTGCTGATTGCCACGCCCGCCGGGGCGGAAATCCTGATCAATGAGGTCATGGCCTCCAACGGCGTCTATACCGATGGCCATGCCTATGACTGGATTGAGCTTTACAATGCCGGGGATAAAAAGGTCGATCTCAGCGGCTACTATCTTTCCGACAGCAAAAAGAACGTGACCAAATGGGCGTTCCCGGAAAAGACCACGCTGAAGGCGGGGGGCTATCTGATCGTCTACTGCACGGGCGAGGAAATGAGCCCCGGCAAGGGCGATACCTTTTACGCCAATTTCAAGATTTCTTCCTCCGGGGAAACGCTGCTTCTGACTGCCCGGGATGGGATCACCCCTCTGGCCTCGGCGGTGCTTCCCGCCCAGTACGGCAATGTTTCCTGGGGCATTCCCTACGGGAGCGGGGAATATCTTTTCCTGGCCGAGGCAACGCCGGGGGCAAAAAACCCCGCTTCGGGCTGCATTGCCCGGGCGGATGCCCCCTCCCTTCTGACCCCGGGCGGCTTTTATCCCGATGCGGTTACCGCTGTCGCCAGCGCCCCGGCGCAGACGATTCTTCGCTACACGCTGGATGGCTCCACGCCCACGGAAAAATCCAGGGAATTTCCGGCGGCGGGCATTGCCTTTACGGAAACCGGCGTGCTGCGCATTCGCGCCTTTGGGGAAAAGCTGGTGCCCTCTGAAATCGTATCGGCCACCTATTTTATCGGGGAGGAGCAGCCGGTGCCGGTGGTTTCGCTGATCACCGATGAAAAATATCTCTTCAATAAGAAAACCGGCGCTTTGGTCAAGGGCAATAATCCCGATTATCCCAATTATGAGCGGGAATGGGAATACCCCGCCAATATCGAATATTACAATGCGGATGGCGCCTGCGAAATCAATCAGATGGGCACCTTTACCGCCGCCGGGCATTCCGCCCGCCAGAACGCCCAGAAATCCATTGCCATCTATGCCCGGAAGGCCTACGGGGCGGATCGCTTCTATTTTAATCCCTTCCCGAATCGGGATTACGAAAGCTATAAATCGCTGCTGCTGCGGGGGGCCAATTCCGATGCCTTTTCCACCCGGCTCCGGGATGCGGTGATTTCCTCTCTGGCCGAGCCGCTGGATATCATCTATCAGGATGCCCTGGCCATTGAGGTCTATATCAACGGGGAATACTGGGGGCATTATAACCTGCGGGAAAAGATCAATAAATATTTCGTCGCCCAGTGGGAAAATGTCGAGGATGAAAAAAGCATAGATGCCATTGATATTCTGGCCCGCACCGGCCGGGATGAATATGTGCAGAACGGCGATAACGTCGATTGGCTGGCCCTGTGCGATTTCTGCAAGACCAGGGATCTCAATGATCCGGAAAACCTTCAGTATGTGCTGGAGCGCCTGGATGTGGACAGCCTCTTTACCCACGCCATTTTTGAAATCATTATCGGCAATGATGATTTCACCAATGTGCGGGTGTATCGGGTGCCCGGCGGGAAATGGAAATATCTGCTCTTTGATGTGGAGGCGGGCTTCCTCTCCCTGGATAAAGCGCCCATGAATTATTACCTGAAAAAGGTGACCGATCGAATCCAGGGCTTCCGGCATGAGCCGCTGGCCGCGCTGCTGAATGTGCCCGAAATGAAGGCGCAGTTCCTGACCCGCTTTGCGGAAATCCTGCAGCTTTCCTTCCAATGGCCCGATGTGGAGGCCAAATTCGCCCCCTGGGAGCAAACCCTGGAAATCCTCCTCCCCCGCCATCTGGCCCGCTGGCCGCATTTTACAATGAAGGAATGGCGCCAGAATGTGGACGCCGTGAAGTATTACGCCCGCGTCCGCCCGGTGAAAATCGTTTCGCTCCTCCAGAAACATATGAAGCTTTCCGACGATGAAGTGGAAACCTACTTCGCCGAGGTTCAATCCCTCCTGGAAACCACCAACAGCAAGTGACGGGGAGATGGGAACGGGAGACGGGGATAATAATTGCGGGAGGATGCTTTTGCGTCAAAAGCACCCTCCCGCGCCCCCTCCGAAAACCGGCTCTGGATGGAACATGGGTGAATCCTGCCAAATTGAATGCCAGATCAGCAAAGAGA
>CAZJUJ010000018.1:0-43032 GCA_964549135.1 uncultured Oscillospiraceae bacterium
AGTTCATCATGGAGAACATGCCCTTCTTCATTTCGCCGCCGTACCAGGTATTGAGGATCACCTGCTCACGGGAGGTGATATTGAAGGCCACGCAGGTTTCGGAATTCAGGCCCAGTTCCTTATAATTTTCCACCTTGGCCTTGGAGGCGTTGTACACCACAAAGTCAGGCTCGAAATTGGCCAGTTCCTCTTCGGAGGGAACGATAAACATATTCTTGATAAAATGCGCCTGCCAGGCCACTTCCACGATAAAGCGGACATTCATCCGGGTATCGGCGTTGGCACCGCAGAAGGCATCCACCACATACAGCTTCTTTCCGGAGAGTTCCTTCATGGCCAGATCCTTCACGGCGGCCCAGGTCTCCTCGGTCATGGGATGGTTGTCATTCTTGAATTCATCGGAGGTCCACCACACGGTGTCCTTGGAATTTTCATCCATCACGATGAACTTATCCTTGGGGGAACGGCCGGTGTAAATGCCGGTCATCACGTTGACGGCGCCCAGCTCGGTCTCCTGGCCCTTTTCGTAGCCGGTCAGGCAGGGCTTGGTTTCTTCCGCAAAGAGAACTTCGTAAGAGGGATTGTGAACGATTTCGGTCGTACCGGCAATGCCATACTTGCTCAGATCAATCTTGGCCATAATGCTGATTACCTCTTTCCTCAGTAAATAATTCATGATCACCATACCGGCGGTCACCCCTGCCAGCAGGGTATGGGGCAACTTTTCCCAAGGTACCCCGCATATATCATACACAAATCGCCGCAAAAAATCAATACCATTCCGGAATTTTTTCTCAGAAAAAAACGGAGGAAGCATCTCCCGCCCGGAATCCTGCTTTCCCCCGCTGCATATATCCTTTTTCCAAGGGCCCCCTTCCGGCTTAATCCCTTTTGTAATTTGCCAGGGCGGCAAAATCCTGCAAAGAGAGGGTTTCGCCCCGGGCCCCGGCAGAAATGCCGCAGACCTCCAGCCAGGCCCTGGCTTCCTCCCGGGAAATCCGAAAGGAGGCGATCAAATTATTTTCCATGGTCTTTCTGCGCATGGCAAAGGCGGCGGCGGCCACCCGGAAAAAGAGGGCCTCATCGAAAACCTCCACCAGGGGCTTTTCCCGCCTGGGCATAACCACAAAGGCGCTGTCCACCTTTGGCGGCGGCGTAAACAGGCAGGCGGGCACATCCATGGCGATTTCCGGGGCGTATGCATACTGGGCGCGAACCGCCAGCATGCCATAGCCCTCCTCCCCCGGGCGGGCCACCATTCTTTCCGCCGCTTCCTTCTGCACCATCAGATTAATGGATGCGATGGGCATGCCGGAGGTCAGCAGCAGATTCATCAGCTCCGTCGTCAGATAATAGGGGATATTCGCCACCACATGATAGCTGCCCAGCTTTTTTGTAAGCTCCGGCAGATTCAGCCGCAGCACATCCCCATGCACCAATTCCACATTCCTGCAGTTTTCCAGCGCCACCCGCAGAATCGGCAGCAGCGTGCCATCCACCTCGATGGCAATCACATGCTTGCAGGCCCGGGAAAGCGCCTTGGTCATGCCGCCTGCGCCCGCGCCGATTTCCAGCACGCCGTCCTTTTTCCCTACCCCGGAAATGGCCACCAATTGATCAAACAGCGCGTCATCCGTCAAAAAATTCTGGCCCAGGCTCCGCTTATGGTGGAATTCGCCGTTTTTGCCGTTTTTCTGCTTCATGCCAGCTCCTTTACGGCCCTGGCAACCCCGGCGGGATCCTCCGCCTTAAAATAGGCCGTGCCCATAACCAGCACATTGGCCCCGGCCTCAGCCAGCAGCCTGGCATTTTCCGGGTTCACGCCGCCATCCACCGATATATCGCCCCGGAAGCCGGCGGCGCGCAGCAGGCGGATTTTATCCACCTGATCGGCCATGAATTTCTGCCCGCCAAAGCCGGGCTCCACCGTCATGATGAGAATCAGATCCAGCACATCCAGATAGGGCAGCAGCGTTTCTGCCTTCGTTCCGGGCTTTACAGACAGCCCGCATTTTACCCCCAGCCGTCGGATGCTTTCCATGGCGGCCCGGGAATCCGAAAGCACCTCCTGATGCAGGGTGATGATTTCCGCCCCGGCATCCGCAAATACGGAAAGATATTTTTCCGGGTTATCCATCATCAGATGCACATCCATCCGGCAGGCCGGAAAGCGCCCCTTGATCGCCTTGCAAAGCGACGGGCCAAAGGAAAGATTGGGCACGAAATGCGCATCCATTACATCAAAATGCAGCATATTCACGCCGTTATCCAGCATCGCGCCGATTTCCTTTTCCAGATTCATCACATCAGCCGCAAGCAGCGAAGGCGCCAGTTCAATCATATCGTTCCCTCCAAGCCTGGCGGCATTCCGCCAGCAAATTATGGTATCTCTCCATCCGGGCGGGATGGATTTTTCCCTCCCGTTCGGCCTGCAGTACGGCGCAGCCCGGCTCGCTTCCGTGATAGCAGGGCGAAAAGCGGCATTGATCCTGATAGGCGGCAAATTCCGGATAGTAATCCCTGAGCAGCACGGGATCAAATACCTCATCCATTTCCAGCAGGCTGAAGCCGGGGGTATCAATGACCCTGACGCCCTCCCGCTGGAATAATTCGGTATGCCGGGTGGTATTTTTCCCGCGCTGGATCTTCTGGCTGATATTCCCCGTTTCCAATTCCAGGCCAAAGAGCGCATTGAGCAGCGTGGATTTGCCCACCCCGGATTGCCCGGAAAAGCAGCAGGTTTCCCCCTGCAGCCGCGCCTTGATTTTTTCCAGGCCGCAGCCATCCCGGGCGCTTGCGGAAAGAATCTCGGTATCGGCCCCGCGATACATTTCCTCCGCCAGCAGGGCCGTTTCATTGTTTTCCTCTGTATCCGCCTTGTTGACGATCAGCAGCGGCCTGATCCCTTGCTTTCTGGCAAAAATCAACAGCTTATCCACCAGCAGCCAATCAGGCGCGGGCTGGGGCGCGGTGACAATGCACAGAAGCGAAACATTGGCCACCGGCGGACGCAGACATTGGCTTTTCCGCGGCAGAATCTCCTCCACCCAGCCATGCTCATCGCTGATATCGCCGGGAGTAAAGAGGATTTCATCCCCCACCAGCGGCGATATTTTCATCCGCCGGAATTTTTTCTTGGCTCTCAGCACATATTCCGCGCCCTGCGCATCCATTGCCGTATATAGCCCGCCGCGGCCCTGGATAATGGTTCCCTTCATCATGGCGTTTCCTCCTGGGGGGAGGCCGCCGTCGCTTCGGTGGCTGCGGGCGCATTGGAAACATAAATGGCCAGCGTCACCTGGGTCTGCTGCATGGCCTGCTGGCCCGCCTCATACTGATTGAAATCATCATCCATATACTGCTGGGCCGCCACGCGCTCAAACTGGGTGGAATCATCCACCGGGATTTCCTTGATTTCGGTAAGATTCAGGTTATACTGCTGCACCATCAGCAGCGCCTCGCCCCTGGTTTTGCCCACCATATCGGGCAAAGTGATCATGCCGCCGCTGAGGGTTACCTGCACCACGCTGCCGCTGGGCAGCATTTCCCCTGCCGCCGGATCCTGAGAAAGCACGGTATCCCAGGGCGTGGAGGAAAGCACCCGATCGGGCATGGCCAGCAGCGTAAAGCCAATGGTTTCCAATTCGTTTCTTGCTTCCTCTACATTAATATCGGTGATTCTGGGCACGGGCTGCTCCTCCGGGCCGGTGGAAATGGTGAGAAAAACCGTTTCCCCCTTGCGCATGGAGGTGGCATATTCCGGGGATTGCAATACCACCGTCCCGGCAGGCTTGAAGGAATCGGTCACCCGGGAGATTTCCGCCTTCAGCCCCGCCTTGGCAATCAGCCGCAGGGCATCCTTTTCGGCTTCATCCAGGCAATAGGGCGCTTCGGTGGTATTGACGATCTGATCATAGATTTTGACGGTGCCAAAGATCATGGCAAACAGCACCAGCGCCGCCAGCGCCGCCGCGCCGATCCTGGTCCAGAGCCAGGCAGAGGAGCGCACGGGCATCTGCCGGGTGGTGCCGCCCGCGGGCTGCTTTTCCGTTTCCTGCTGGACCTGGGGCCGGTCGGGCAGCCTGCCCAGCCAGGTGCCATCCGGCTCCTGCAGGGCGCGCTGCAGATCCTGGGCCATTTCCAGGGCGCTCTGATAGCGCTTTTCCGGCCGCTTTTCCATGGCCTTGGCCACCACCCGCTCCATAGCAGGGGGCACGGCGGGATTCATTTCGCTCATGGGCCGGGGCGTGCCGCTGATATGCTGCAGGGCAATGGCCACCGGGGTCGCCCCGTCAAAGGGCGGCTGGCCCGTCAGCATTTCATAAAGCACCACGCCCACGCTGTATAAATCGCTGGCAAAGGTGACGCTTTCGCCCTTGGCCTGCTCGGGCGAAAAATAATGTACGGAGCCCATCACGCTGTCATCGGTGCTGATGGTATTGCTGCCCGCCACCCGGGCAATGCCGAAATCGCCCACCTTGATATGCCCATCCGCATGCACCAGAATATTCTGGGGCTTGATATCCCGATGAATGATGCCGTTTTTGTGGGCATGCTGCATGGCGGAAAGGATGCGGATGCCAATCTGCGCCGCCACGGCGGGGGGCAGCGCGCCCTTCTGGCGGATGACCTCCTTCAGCGTGCGGCCCTTGACATATTCCATCACCAGAAAATGAATATCGCCCTCTACGCCCACATCCAGCAGATTCACGATATTATGATGGCTCATCTTGCTGGCGGTGGTGGCCTCCCGATCAAAGCGGCTGAGAAATTCCTGATCCTGATTGAATTCGGGCCGCAGAATCTTAACCGCCACATCATGCCCCGTGCGATGATCCAGCGCCCGGTAAACCAGCGCCATGCCGCCCTTTCCGATAAATTCCACCAGCTCATAGCGGTTATCCAGCATTTTTCCGATCATGCCGTCACCTCCGCAAGCACCAGCGAAACATTATCCCGGCCGCCGCCCGCAAGGGCCAGATCGATAAAGCGGTCTGCGGCCTCCTCAAGCGGCGTGCGCAAAAGGATATCCTGCATTTCTTCCTCAGACACATATTCGTATAAGCCGTCGGAGCAGATCAGGTATTTATCCCCCCGCCGCTTATCAAGCGCTCTTGTATCCACCGTAATTTCCGGGGCGGAGCCCAGAGCCCGGGTGATCACATTGCGATAATGATGATGCCTGGCCTGCTCCGGGGTGAGCAGCCCTGCGCGCAGCAGTTCCGCCACCATGGAATGATCCTGGCTGATCAATTCGATTTTCCCATTCCGCATTCTGTAGGCGCGGCTATCCCCCACATGGCCCAGAATCACCCGCGCTTCATCCTCCCAGATGACGGTCATGGTGGTGCCCATGCCGCTGAGGGCCTCGTTTTTCTCCTGCTCCTCAAAAATCATCTGGTTTACCTCTTCCATGCCGGCGCGGAGCATCTCCTCATCCGGCGCGGCCCCCTCCAGCACCCGGCCCAGCAGCAGCACGGCCATGCGGCTGGCCACATCGCCCGCATTATGCCCGCCCATGCCATCGGCAACGCCGAATAAACCAAAGCGGCCGTCCTGCAAAAGCAGCGAATCCTCATTGGCATCCCTTACATTGCCCTGATGGGTTCTGGAAACCACCTTCATGGCTTTTCCTCCTGCAATACTTTCTTTCGCAATTGGCCGCACGCGCCCTCGATATCATCGCCCATTTCCCGCCTGCGGGTGGCAGAAATGCGGCGCTTTTCCAGCACGGAAAGAAAGGCGCGCACCTGATTTTCCGTTACGCCGAAAAGATTCCGCTCCTTGACCGTATTCAGGGGAATCAGATTCACATGGCATTGCATGCCGCGCAGACGATCGGCCAATTCCTCGGCGCATTTTTCATCCGCATTCACGCCATCCGCCAGCGCATATTCAAATACCACCCGGCGGCCCGTTTTTTCGATATAATAGCGGCAGGCATCCAGCGTTTCCTCTATGGTATAGCGCTGGGCAATGGGCATCAGCCGCCTGCGGATTTCGTCATTGGGCGCATGCAGGGAGAGGGAAAGCGTCACCGGCAGGCCCTCTTCGGCAAAGCGCCGCATCTGAGGCACCAGGCCGCAGGTACTCAGCGATATGTGCCTCAGCCCAATATTCAGCCCCTCGGGATGGGAGACGAGCCGAAGAAACCGCACCACCTCGTCATAATTATCCATGGGCTCGCCGCTGCCCATCAGCACGATATTGTGAACCTTTTCCTCCCCTTCCAGGGAGGCATTGGCGCATTGCACCTGGCCCAGAATTTCAGCCGCCGAAAGATTTCTGGCGCAGCCATCCAGGGTGCTGGCGCAGAAGCGGCAGCCCATCCGGCAGCCCACCTGGGTGGAAACGCACAGGGTGCAGCCGTAATGATAGCGCATCAGCACGCCCTCCACGCAGTGCCCATCCCGGAGCGCGTAAAGAAATTTCTTCGTGCCATCCAGCCGGGAAACGCGTGTTTCCCGGATACTGACCGGCTGATCCACCCCATCCCGTTCCAGCTTTTCCCGAAGAGACAGGGATAGATTGGTCATTTCGGAAAAGCGCGCGCCCTTATGCAGCCAGGCAAATATCTGCCCGGCGCGGAAGGGTTTTTCCCCCATTTCCCGGAGCGCAGCCTTCATTTCCTCCGGATACATTCCCATCCATTCCCGCATGTTATTTCACCCTGCGCATTCTGGCGATAAAGAAGCCCTCCACGCCGTCCCGATGCGGAAGCAATTGCAGGCCGAAGGGCGTATACAGCGCCCGGAATTTTTCGTCAAAGGAGGCGGGCAGCGGCGCAATTTCAAATTCCGGATGCCCGGCCAGGAATTTTTCCACCTGCCGCCTGTTTTCCTCAGGCAGCATGCTGCAGGTGGAATAGACCATCACGCCCCCGCGCTTTACATAGCGGCAGCAGGTATTCATGAGCTTTTCCTGGATTTCGGTCAGCTCCCTGACGGATTCCGGGGTGGCCCGGTATTTGATATCCGGCTTGTTATCCATTACCCCAAGGCCGGAGCAGGGCGCATCCAGCAGCACCGCATCCATGGTGCCCTCCATATCTTCCTTCAAAACCGTGGCATCGCGCATGGCCGGGCGGATATTATCCAGCCGCATGCGCTTCATCATGGCCTTGATCAGCGTCACCCGATGCTCATGCAGATCCCAGGCGTATACGCGCCCCGTGCCCGCCATGCTTTCGGCCAGATACGCGCTCTTCCCCCCGGGAGCGGCGCAGCAATCCAATACCTGCATGCCGTGCCTTACATCCATGGCCTGGGCGGCCAGCATGCTGCTCTCCCCCTGAATGGAAAAACTGCCGTTCAGATAATCGGCGTCCCGGGCGATTTCGGAAGCCATCCGCACCCGATACGCATGGGGCACCGCGCCCTTTTCTACCTCCCAGACCTTCTTTTCCAGCAGCTTCTCAAATTCCGCATCGCTCATGCGCAGCATATTGGGGCGGATCGTGGTAAAATGCTCCTCGCTGCGATAGGCGCAGATTTCCCGGGCCATTTCCGCGCCGTAGGCATTTTCCAGTTCCTCCGCCAGCCACATCGGCACGGAATACATGACGGAAAGATAGCGCGCGCCCTCCTCGGGTCTGGGCCATTCGATCCTCTCCTTTTCCCGCACCATGGCGCGCAGCACCGCGTTGGTAAGCCCGGTCAGCCCCTCCATACCCAGGGCGCGGGTCAGCTTCACCGCCTCATCCACAATGGCATTTTCGGGAATGCGGTCATGAAAGAGCAATTGGCAGGCGCTGATGCGCAGAATATCCCGCACGGTGGGCTCCAGCGCATCGGCATCCTTGAGGTAGAAGGAAAGGGCATAATCGATGCGGATCAGGTTTTCCAGGGTACGGTAAACAATGCTGGCGCAGAAGCGCTTATCCAGCTGAGAAAGATTGGCGTTCTTCATCCGATCATCCAAAGAAAGGGCGGCAAAGGCATCCCTGCGCACCACATCCTGGAAGATTTCCAGCGCCACCCGCCGGGAATTGGAAGAGGGCAGCGAAGGATCCGCCGCCGGCTTTGCCTGGGGCGCGGGCCGCCCAAAGCCGCCCGATCTGCCCGGCGCATGGGGCGCGGGCCGTCCCTCCCGCCTGGTCATGGGCTTATCGCCCGGCTTTCCGTTGGCAGAATAGGGCTTTTTCTGGTCATCCCGGGGGCTGCGGCCATAGGGCCGCTTCTCCCCGGCGGCGTTCCCCGGTGCACCGGTGCGCTTCGGGCCGCGGCCTGCATCAAATTTTCTTTCGCCGGTATATTTCCCCGGCTGGCTGGGCTTCTTATCCATTTTGTGTTTCCCCTCTTCCATCGCATGCTGCCGCGCTAACGGGATGGCCGCGCAGATAATCCTTGGCATTCATCCGTTTGCCGCCCGGGGCCTGCATTTCCATCACCCGCACGGCGTTTTCCCCGGCTGCTATAATCAGGCCCTCCCTGGCATCGGCCCTCAGGATTTCCCCGGGCTGCCCGGAAAGGGCGCATTCCTCCGCCCGCCAGACCTTGATGATTTCGCCGCCCTGCCAGGAAAAGCTGGCCCCCGGCCAGGGGATCAGCCCCCGCACCCGGCAGACAATCTCCCGGGCGGTCATATGCCAGTCAATCTCCCCCATTTCCTTTTTGAGCATGGGGAAATAGCTCATTTCCTCTTCCTGCTGCTTCCGTCTGGGGCATTCGCCCTTTTCCAGGAGGCGAATGGTTTCAAGCAGCATTTCCGCCCCTATCGGGGCCATGCGCGCCGTCAGCTCCTCCGCATTTTCGCCGGGAAGAATATCCATCTCCCGCTGCAGAAGAATATCCCCGGTATCCACGCCCTTATCCGTCATCATGGTGGTGATGCCGGTGCGGGTTTCACCCTGGATGATTGCCCAGTTAATGGGCGCAGAGCCGCGATATTTGGGCAAAAGAGAGGAATGCACATTCACCGTGCCCAGCCGGGGAATATCCAGAATTTCCTGGGAAAGAATCTGGCCGAAGGCGGCGGTAACGCACAGATCGGGCTGGAGCGCACGCAATCTCTCCACCCCGTCCACGCGGATTTTGACCGGCTGATAAACGGGAAGGCCATATTGCAGGGCGCATTCCTTTACCGGGCTCATCTGCATTTTTTTGCCCCGGCCCTTGGGCTTATCCGGCTGCGTAAAAACCCCCGCCACCTCATATCCGTTTTCCACCAGTGCCCGAAGGCAGGGAACGCCGAATTCCGGCGTGCCAAGGAATACAATGCGCATGCTCATTCCTCCTCATCGGGGAAAATTTCATGATCCATTTTATCCACATAGACGATGCCGTCCAGATGATCAATTTCATGGCAGAGCGCCCGGGCCAGCAGGCCCTCCCCGGTAATTTCAATAGGCTTGCCCTTTCTATCCTGGGCGCGGACGGTCACCTTATTCGGGCGCACCACATGGCCCTGCCGCCCCGGCACGCTCAGGCAGCCCTCCGGCCCGGCCTGCTCGCCCTCGGCGGCAATGATTTCGGGATTCACAAGCTCAATCAGCCCCTTGCCCACATCAATCACCACCACCCGGCGAAGAATGCCCACCTGAGGCGCAGCCAGGCCCACCCCATCGGCATCATACATGGTTTCCGCCATATCGCGGAGCAGAAGCCAGAGCCTGAGATCAAATTTGGCCATGGGCTTGCTGATTTTGCGCAGGGTTTCATCCCCCAGAGTAATAATTTTTCTGACCATTCTTTTTTCCTCCTGTCAGGCAAGGGACGCCGGATTGATTTCCAACTGCACCCGGGATGGGTATTCCTCTCCCGCAATTTCCTGCATGCGGGCAAGCAATCGATCGGTATCGGGATGATTCAGCAGCTTCATCAGCACATGGGCCCTGGCCCGATCCTGAATGCGGTTAATGGGCGCTTCATCCGCCCGGATAAACAAAATGCGCCGCCACAGGGGCGTATCGGAAAATTCCGCGATGATGTGGTTTTTGATCTGCTCCGCCGTTTCTCTGGCCTGCTGCATGGAGCGATCCTCGCATAAAAAGCGGGCCATCAGCGTAAAGGGCGGATAGAGATCGCTCTTGCGCCGCTCAAATTCCTGGGCGAAATAATTGCGGTAATTCTGGGTTTTGGCGGCGGCAATGGCATAATGCTCGGGCTGGTAGGTCTGAATCACCACTTCCCCCGGCTTTTCGCCCCGCCCCGCTCTGCCCGCCACCTGCACCAGCAGCTGAAAGGTGCGCTCCGGGGCGCGATAATCGGGAAAATTCAGCGTCAGATCGGCCATGACCGCCCCCACCAGCGTCACCTGGGGAAAATCCAGCCCCTTGGCGATCATCTGCGTGCCCAGGAGAATCCGCGCCTGCCCGGCCCGGAAGCGATCCACCAATTCAAAATGCGCATTTTTCCCGGCGGTGGTATCCACATCCATCCTGATCACCCCGGCCCCGGGAAAGCGCTTGTTCAGTTCCTCCTCCACCTTCTGGGTGCCCGTCCCCATGGGGCGGATATAGGCGCTGCCGCAGGCGGGGCAGTTTTTCGGCATGGGCTTGACCGCGCCGCAGTAATGGCAGCGCAGGGTCTGATCCACGCTGTGATAGGTCATGGAAACATCGCAGAAATCGCATTGGATGGTTTTTCCGCATTTGCGGCAGCAGATGGAACTGGCATACCCCCGGCGGTTGAGAAAGAGCATGGCCTGCTCGCCCTTGCCGATGCATTCCTCCAATTTCTGCGTCAGCAACCCGGAAAACATGCTGTGGTTTCCCAGGCGCAATTCCTCCCGCATATCCACCACATGCACCATGGGCATGGGCCGGTTTTTCACCCGGTGGGGCATTTCAATCAGCGTATAATCCCCCCGCCGGGCCATGGCATAGGAGTAAATGCTGGGGGTGGCGCTGGAGAAAAGCACCACGGCACCCTCCCTCCTGCCTCTGGAGGCAGCAATCTCCCGGGCGTCATACTGGGGAAAGCGCTCGGAAAGATAGGTCTGCTCATGCTCCTCATCCACAATGATCGCGCCCAGCTTCTCAACCGGCGCAAACACCGCCGAGCGCGCGCCGATCACAATCCGGGCCAGCCCCTTTCTGATCCTGCGCCATTCGTCAAAGCGCTCTCCGGGCGAAAGCCGGGAATGCAGCACCGCCATGGTATCCCCAAAGCGGGAATGGAACCAGTGAATCATCTGGGGGGTGAGAACGATTTCGGGCACCAGAATGATGGCGCCCTTCCCCATTTCCAGGGCCTTGCGCACCAGACGGATATACACCTCCGTCTTGCCCGAACCCGTAACGCCATGGAGCAGAAAGGGCTTTTCGGGCCGAAGCAGCGCGGGCAATAATTCGGAAAGCGCCTCCTCCTGCTCCGGCGTCAGCACGGGATCAGGCGGCGCATCCACCCTGCCGTAAAAGGGAGAGCGCAGGCATTCCTGCTCCACAATCTCCGCCATTTCCCGCTTGACCAGCTCATTAAGCGGCTCCCGCACATTGCGGATCATGCCCCGAAGCTCCTCCAGGGAATGATACTGCCCATCGGAGAGCAGCGTAATGAGCAGCCGCCTCCGGGCCGCCCGGCCCTGCTTTTCAATCGCCTCGTCGATCCGATCCTGCGGGATCGTCAGCCGGGCGTATTCCTCTGTTTTTACCTTGACCCTGCCGCCGCGCATTTCGGCGGGCAGCATCAGCCGCAGGGCCTCGCAAAGCGGGCAATGACATTTTTCCCGGATTTCCCAGGCCAGATCCATCAGCTGCGGCAGCAGGGCGGGATAATCCTCCAGCGCCGCCAGCACGGGCCTGATCCGCCGCTCATCGTAATCCGCCTGCTCCTTGAGGCGAATCACGAAGCCCTCCTTTTCCCGGGGGCCAAAGGGCACGCGCACCCGCATGCCGGGCAGAAGGGAAAGTCCATCGGGAACGGAATAGGTAAATACGCGATCCACCTGCTCAGAGGCGATATCCACGATGATCTCCGCGTACACCCTTTTCCCTCCCTTACCGGCTAATTTCTCATTTGCATCACGCGGCTGAGCAATTCATCCGCCACCTGGCGCTTGGGCATGCAGGGCAGGCTTTCCATGCCCGCCTTGGTTACAAAGGTAACGATGTTGGTATCCACATCAAAGCCCGCCCCGGGCGCGGTCACATCATTGGCCACGATCATATCCAGATTCTTTTTTTCCAGCTTGCCCTGGGCGTTTTCAAGCACGTCATTGGTTTCGGCGGCAAAGCCGATCAGCGTCTGCCCCTGCTTTTTCATCTGCCCCACGGCCTGCGCCACATCGGGGGTCTGCCTGAGGGTGAGGGTCAGGCAGCCGTCCCCCTGCTTTTTGATCTTCTGCCGGGCCGCCTCTTCCGGGGTGAAATCGGCGGGGGCAGCCGCCTGGATAATAATATCCTGCTGCCCGCAGCGCTTCATCATTTCATCGTAGAGATCCTGGGTGGAAAGAATCGGCACAGTTTCCACGCCCCTGGGCGCGGCAAGCTGAACGGGCCCGGTCACCAGCGTTACCCTGGCGCCCCGGGCGGCGGCGGCCTCCGCAATGGCATAGCCCATCCTGCCGCTGGAGCGATTGGTGATGTACCGCACGGGATCCAGCTTTTCCTGGGTGGGCCCGGCGGTCACCAGCAAATGCAGCCCCGCCATATCCTGCCGCTTCGTCAGCAGCCTTTCCGCCGCTTCAAAAATATCCTTTGCCTCGCTCATGCGCCCTGCGCCGCTGTCGCCGCAGGCCAGATAGCCGCCCTCCGGGCCGATAAAATGCACGCCCCGGCGGCGCAGCGTATCCGCATTCTCCTTAGTGGCGATGTTTTCCCACATGCCCGTATTCATGGCCGGGGCCAGAAGAATCGGGGCGCGGGTGGCCAGCACGGTGGTGGAAAGCATATCATCGGCAATGCCGCAGGCCATCTTGGCCATGATATTTGCGGTGGCCGGGGCGATGATGAACAGCTCGGCCCGCTTGGCCAGGGCCACATGCTCCACCTCCCAGGTGTCGGGACGCTTAAAGGTATCCGTCACCACCGGGTGATTGGACAGGGTGTCAAAGGTCAGGGGAGAAACGAATTCGCAGGCGTTTTTCGTCATGATCACATACACCTGCGCGCCGCTTTTGCGCAGACGGGAGCAAAGCTCGCATGCCTTATAGGCCGCGATGCCCCCCGTCACCCCCAGCACCACATTCTTTCCTTCCAGCGGCATGGTTTCCTCAGCCCTCTTCATCTTCCAGATTGCGGCGATAGGTCAGCAGACCGCGATTGATTTCATCCACCGCGATGGAAACGGGCTTCATATCCTTGGGATCGATCAGGGGCTGCGCGCCGCCCACCAATTCCCGGGCGCGCTTGGCGCTCTCCACCACCAGGGTATACCGGCAATCCACCTTTTCGCAAAGCTCCACAATACCGGGTTTATTCACAGCCATGATTCTTTTCCTCCTGTTTCTTTTTCGTTTTGATTATTCAATCACCGGGAAATACCGGGTTGTCCGCTGCTTTTCCGCCTCGATAATGGCGGATATCTGATGATAGGCAAGCTCCAGATCATCATTGACCACGGCATACTGATACCGATGCATCTGCTCGATTTCGCCCCTGGCATTGCCAAGCCGGCGCTCGATTTCCCTGGGATCATCGGTATTTCTGGTATGCAGCCGCACCCGAAGAGCGGCATAGGAAGGAGGCAGAATGAAAATGGATACGCAGTCGGGCCGCTGGCGCATAACCTCTTTGGCGCCCTGGGGATCAATATCCAATACCACGTTCAGCCCCTGCTCCATCAGCTTTTCCACCTGGGATTTCAGCGTGCCGTAGCGATGGCCGTGAACGGTGGCATGCTCCAGAAAGGCATCCTCCTCAAGCAGCTGATCATACTGTTCCTCGGTCATGAAATGATAATGCACGCCGTCGATTTCGGTTTCCCGCCGGTAGCGGGTGGTGGCGCTGACCGAAAAGGTCAGGCTGGGGTCCTCCGCCAGCAGCTTTTCGCAGATCGTGCCCTTGCCCGTGCCCGAGGGGCCGGAAATCACGATCAGCATGCCCTTTCTCTCTTCCCTCATTTGCTCTTCCCCTCTTCTGTATCATTTTGCAGCCGCCCGCCGATGGTTTCCGGCTGCAGGGCGGATAAAACGATATGCCCGCTGTCCATCAGCAGCACAGCCCGGGTGCGCCGGCCGGCGGTGCCATCCACCAGCTTGCCCGCGTCCCGCGCCTCCTGCACCATGCGCTTGACCGGGGCCGAATCCGGGCCGATCACCGCAATGATCCGCCCGGCGGTCACCATATTGCCAAAGCCGATATTCAGAAGCTTCATCCGCCGTCACTCCACATTCTGCACCTGCTCGCGCAGCTTTTCAATTTCGCTCTTGGCCTCCACCACCAGCCGGGTAATCGCGGCATCAGAGGCCTTGGAGCCGATGGTGTTGACCTCCCGGTTCAGCTCCTGGGTCAGAAAATCCAGCCGTCTGCCCGTTTCGCCCGCCTGCTTCATGGTTTCCTGCATCTGGGCGATATGGGAAAGCAGCCGGGATAGCTCCTCATCAATGGCGCAGCGATCGGCCATGAGGGCCACCTCCTGGGCCAGGCGCTGCTCATCGATTTCCTGAACGCCCAGTTCCTTCAGCCGCTGCGTCAGCTTTTCCTGATAATTCCTCGGCACCCTGGGCGCAAGGACGGCAATTTCATCCCGGCAGCGCGAAACCTGGGCAAGATGGAAGGAAAGATCCTCATAAAGCGCACTTCCTTCCTTTTCCCGCATCTGCTTTACATCGTCAAGGGCCAGCTTCAGCGTATCCATAAGCAGCGAAAGCACGGCCTCCTGATCCTCTTCGCATACGGTCACATTCAGCACATCGGGCTGGGCCGCAATAAAGGAAAGCATCCCCCCCTGCTTTTCCCCCATCTGCCGGGCCATTTCCGTAAGCGCCCGCCGGTATTGCTCCGCCAGCGCCAGATCGGCCCGCACCTCCCGGGCATCAGCCCGCAAATTCAGATAGGTGATATTCAAATCCACATGCCCGCGCCGGAGCGAAGCGGATATCATCTTGCGCACCGCATCCTCGGCAAAGGAAAGCGACCGGGGCAGCCGACAGGAAATATCCAGAAAGCGATGATTCACGGTCTTGATTTCCACCGTCATCTCCCGTCCGTCCCGGCTGCATTGCCGCCGTCCATACCCTGTCATGCTCTGCATGGAAAAAATCCCTCCTTTAACCCATAAATTATAGCACACTTTCCTTCTCCCTGAAAAGCCCAAATTTGCTGTTTATGAAAATCTTCTTCATTTTACAGAAAATGGGCAGGGGAACGAATGGGGGATTATTTTCGGGAGAATGCTTTTGCGTCAAAAGCACCCTCTCGCACCCTCCCGAAAACCGGCTCTTAATGATTCATGGAGAGATAGAAGCAAATTGGATGCCAGTGAAGCAAAAGAGAAGTAGTTGTAAGAAACAAAACAGCAACGCCTCTGCCAAACGCGGAAGCATTGCTGTTATGTTATCTGTTGCTATTCTTTTTGCTGATCTGGCATTCAACTTGGCGAAATTCACCCATGCTCCATCCAGAGCCGGTTTTCGGAGGGGGCGCGGGGAAAAAAGGGAGGATTTCAATTGCCTGTCCGTCTTTTCTGTGCTATACTGAATCTGCATGCAAAAAAGGCTCTCACCAAAGAAAGGATGATTTTCTGCGTCCGAATCGCGGATCATTATCCCCGCGGCATTTTCGTGTATGAGATTGCCCGCTTCATCGGCATTAACCGCAGCAATCTCTGCCGCTGCTTTATCCCCTGCCCGGTATCTCCATGCTTACCGGCAGAAAAAGGCGGCGGAAATGAAGGAGAGAGAATCGCTCTCCATCCATAAAATCGCCCTGTCACGGGTTTTAATGATGCATCCCATTTTTCCACGGTCTTTTCGCCGCGCTTTTGCATGCAGCCGGGAGCATACCGAAAAATGTGCCTGAAAAAGGCAGACAAAGGAGAAGAATGATCATGGATTATGTACTGATGATGGCATCCGTATGCTTTGCCGTATGCAATAATTGCCTGCTGCATCGCCTGCCCGCCTCCTCCTTCCGCACGCCGGGAGACATCTATTATTACAACGCAGGGGTAAATGGCGGCTGGGTGCTGCTGATGCTTGTCTGGTGCCTGATTTCCGGGGATTTCAGCTTCAGCGCCGCTTCCATCCTCTACGGCGTGGTATATGGCGTGCTGCTGGTGATGTTTCTTCTTTCCAAATCCCTGTCCATGGCGGAGGGGCCCGTGGCGCTGACGACGCTGCTGGGCTGCTCCTCCTTCGTGATCTGCACCGTCTTTGGCGCGCTCTATGCCCATGAAACCATCAATATCTTCCAGATCATCGGCATGATCGTGCTTTTTATCGGCATGATTCTCTGCTCCAATCCCAAGAAGAGCGATCAGCCCCTGACGGCGCGCTGGCTGATCTACGTCATTCTCTTTATCGTTGCCGGCGGCCTCTGCGGTATTCTCTTTAAGGTCTTTGCTCAGAGCGGTTCCGGTCATATGGCCAACAGCATGATGCTCTCCGCCTCCGTTACCGCCTCACTCCTCTTTTTTATCCTGAGCCATCTGATCAATCGCCGCGCCCATGCGCCCCGCCCGGGCATTTCCAAAGACGCCCGCCGCTCCATGATTTTCTGCAGCATCGCCAGCTGCATCTATATCCGATTGAATATTACCCTTTCCGCCGTCATTCCCAGCGCCGTTTTCTTTCCGGTGTTCAATGGCTGCGTGATCCTGCTGGCCACGCTGATGGGCGTGGTACTCTTTAAGGAGCATCTGCGCCGCATCCAGGTAACGGGCATCATTCTGGGGATGATCGCCATCATTCTCAATGGCTGCGGCACGGTGCTGATGCAGCTGTTGGGGCTGTAACGCCGCCCCCTTCGGGATTCAGGCGGATGGGTTCATCAGCGCATGCATCAAAAACAAAAAAACGAGAAAAAACGAGTAATTCTTTAAAATCGCTTAAAATAATAAGAAAAATCGCAGAACGCTCCGGAAATTGACCATCTTTGACTAAATAATAGTTTGACCTTCTTTGATCTTTCGGGTATACTATCCTTGTCAGCAGGGAAGAATGATTCCCGAACCGCTGATGCGAACAATAAAGCAACCCGGGCCTGCCCGGAAATCAAAGGAGGCTTTCCTATGTATTATACCATGATTCCCCGTCGTCCCCGCCACGATCTTTCCAATACCGGCGTGCAGCATTTCCCCTCGCTCTTTGATGATCATTTCTTCCGTTCCTTTTTCAATATGAATGACATGATGGGCGATATGGGCTTCCGCGTGGATATTCATGAAGAAAAGGATCATTACCTGCTGGAGGCCGAATTGCCCGGCGTTTCCCAGGATCAGATCAACCTGACCGTGGATCATGATTCCCTGGTCATTTCCGCCGATATCAGCAGCGAGCATCAGGATGAAAAGGCCTATTACAGCGAGCGCCGCATCGGCCATGTAACCCGCACCTTCAGCCTGGAGGGCATTGATCAGGAGAATATCCGCGCCGATTACAAAAACGGCATTCTCTCCGTCACGCTGCCCAAGGAAAAGCCCTGCGAAAGCTGCGGCCAGCGCCGCATTCCCATCAGCGGCGAAACCCCGAAAATCGAAGAATGAGCCATGCCTGGCTGCCAGGCGCTTTTTCCCGGCTGCCCATTCCCTAAAACGCAGACCCTCCGCCATCCCAATGGGGCAGCAGAGGGCCTGCTTTTTTCATGCGGAAGACGCGCGCCGGATCAGCGCTCCTTCCATTTTCCGGAGAAGAAATAGCACATGCCGATCACCAGCGGCATAAAGCCCGCCAGCGCATCGCCATACCAGAAGCCCTGGCAGCCCATGCCCAGGCCAAAGCCCAGCAGCGCGGCGATGCCGATGCGGCTGATCATGCCGTCAATAATGGCCACGGCAAAATTCAGCTTGGTATTGCCCGAGCCATTGATCAGGGAAAAGCTGATGCTGCGGGTGGCAGAGCCAAAGAAATTGAGAATGGAGGGAATGACCAGTATGGAGGCCAGGGCCAATACACCCTGATCGGGGGTAAAGAGGCCGAAAATCGGGGCGGAAAAGAAGGCCAGCGCCAGGGAGCAAAGCACGGCAATCAGCAGCCCGCAGACCGCCACGGTTTTCATGACCTTGGGCACGCGATCCCATTTTTTCGCGCCCAGATTCTGCCCCACCATGGTGCTGCCCG
This sequence comes from uncultured Oscillospiraceae bacterium, assembly GCA_964549135.1. Taxonomy (GTDB): domain Bacteria; phylum Bacillota; class Clostridia; order Christensenellales; family Aristaeellaceae; genus RUG563. The sequence goes on from CAZJUJ010000018.1 coordinate 18,160, forward strand.
CCGTGGTAAAGGAATTGGAAACGATGCCGATCATCATATTGATCTTATTGTAGATGCCCGAAAGGGCGGAATAGACCACGCCCGAAAGATTGATCCAGGAGGTCAGCACGATCTTGGAAATATTGATGGCGGCGGATTGAATAGCCATGGGCACGCCCAGCGCCACCAGCTTTTCCAGCGCCTTTTTTTCGATGCGGAAGCTCTCCGGCCGGAAATCAAAGCCAAAGCTTTCCCGGTTCCGGTAGAGATACACAAGGGCAATTACAAAGCTGGCTGCCTGGCTGATCACCGTGGCCAGCGCCGCGCCGAATACCTCCATCCCGCAATAAACCACAAAAACGATATCCAGAATGATATTCATCACCGCCGCAATGGCGATAAAAACAAAGGGACGGCGGCTATCCCCCATGCCGCGCAGCACGGCGCTGATGATATTATAGCCGTAGATAAAAATCAGCCCCACAATGCAGGTCACGGTATAATCCAGGGTATACTGATAGGATTCCGCCGGAGTATTGAGCAGATTCAGCATTGCATCCCTGAGGAAATAGCACACCACCGAAATCACCAGCGAAATGCCCAGCAGGAAAGTAAACATGGTGCCGATGGTATTGCGGACGCTGTCCATTTCCCTTCTTCCCACATCCTGGGCAATCAGCACCTGGCCTGCCGAGGAAAAGCCCATGGCAACAAAGGTCAGCAGATGCAGAATATCGCCGCCGATAGAAACGGCGGACATGCCCGCGCCGCCGATAAACTGGCCCACCACGATCATATCCACAATGTTATAGACTGCCTGGAGCGCATTGGAAACAAACAAGGGAAATGCGAATTTCAGCAGCAGCTTCGTTACGCTTCCCCCTGTCAGATCATTGACCATGGAACCCTGCCCAGCCATATTTCTTCCCTCCGCTTCTTTTAAAAGGCATTTTCCCGGCAAATATCGCCCGATTATGCCAAACACATTAACTATACACCCTCTGCCCGCAATTTTTCAATCACCGTTTCAAAATTTTTTTCTGTTTTTTGCAAGCATCAGCCTGCGGGCCTGGCAGGGCCGAAGCGCATAACGCAAAAAAGCGGCCGCAGCCGCTTTTTTTGCGCGGCGGAGGGCCGCTTGCTTTTCCGGAGAATCGAGAAGATCCCTCCCGCTGCCCTTACAGCAGGGTCGTCATCAGCGCGAAGGTCTTTTCATCGCACCCGGGCAGCCCCTCATGCCCGAAATCGGGATAAATAACCACGCTTTTTTCGGAGGGAATCTTATTGAAGGCCGCAAACTGGGTAGAGGGCGGGCATACATCATCCATCAGCCCCGTAAACATCGTCACCCGGGCGCGAATCCGCTTTGCCAGATGCTGCAGATCAATATAGCCCAGGGTGGTGAAAATCTCCTCTTCCTTTTCATGGTTGGGATCAAAATGCCGGAAATAATCCCTGAGCCCCCGATAGGCCCGGTCATCCATATCCATATCCCAAACCCGCTTATAATCGCACAGCCAGGGGAACTGGGGCGCAGCCACGGCGATTCTGGGCTCCAGAGAGGCACAGGCCAGGGTCAGCGCGCCGCCCTGCGAGCCGCCCATGGCGCCCACCCGGGTTTCATCCACCTGCTCCATATCCATCATGATCCCGGCCAATTGGGCGGTATCCAGGAAAACATTGCGGAAGAAAAGATTTTCCGGGCCCTCGTTCAGGCCCTTAACGATATGGCCGTATACCGAATTGGTCACGGCGGGCTGAGTATCCTGAGAAAGGCCGCCCTGGCCGCGGGTATCCATGGAGGCAATATAGAAGCCTGCATAGGCATAGGGAAGCAGGCTCATAAACCCGGCGGCAGCGCCGGTATAGCCATGGAACCAGACGATGGCGGGGTGCTTTTCCCCGTCATCATGGGCGGGACGCACAAAATTGCAATGAATCCGCGCGCCGCCGACGCCGGTAAAAAACAGATCCTGGCAGATCAGGCCGGGGGCCTGGAAGGAAGCATCCCTGCATTCCACCTGGGCATCCATGGCCCGCATTTCGCCCAGCGCCCTTTCCCAGTAGGCGTCCATATCCTGGGGACAGGGGTTTGTGCCCTGGTATTCCTTTAATTTTTCCAGGGGCATATCCAGAATGGGCATCGTTTCATCCTCCTGAGTGATATATTCCGCGGCATGCGTCCTTCCTTGCAGCCGCTTCTTCCATCGGCATAATACGCCACGAGCCGCCGGTTTCCTGCAACAGGCGGCAAAAGATTCTCTTTTTCCCCTGGAAGGCATCCGCCGCCCCGGGGCGATGCTATTTTTCGTCCTTTTCCGTTTCGTCCTCCGTTTTTTCCTCGGCCTGCAGGGAAAGCAATTGCTCCGTCAGCAGCCGGAAAAGATTGGCGGAAACTGCCGTCTGAAAAATCAGATGGGCAATGGGGGCTGTTTTCTCCCTAAGCACCATTTCTGCCGCGTCCTGCACCCGGGAGAGGCATTCCGCCTTTGTTTTGGCAAAAAGCGAGATAAAGGCGGCGTAGGTTTCCTGCATTTCCTCTTCGCTCATATCCACGGGCAATAGATGCCGGATTTCGCTGGTATTCATGGATTGCTTGAGAATGCATACCTGAATAAGATAGGCAAGATGCAGCCGTCCATACCGCTTCTTAACCGGCGGGGGAATGATCTTCAGCTTCACATAATTATTGATCATGGCAGGGGTCACCTGCCTGTCCTCCATCCGTTCCTCGGGCAGAAGGGCCAGATAGGTATTCATCAGATAGATCACCTGATCCATATACAGCGGCAGCGTGGGCAATTCCTGCCAGGCGGGCAGGGCGTATTCCCCCATTTTCCCCGTCCATTCCTGCAGCTTTTCCCGAACCAGTGCCTTATCAGCCAGCATTTTTCTCTCTCCTCCAGCCGGACAAAAAATGATTGCTTCCACGAAAATTATAGCATAGCTTTGCCTGAAATGCCATCCTTTTTCGCCATTTTCTGTTGACTTTGTACGCATCTTAGTATATGATTATCTCGTTCTTAACAAGGATGCAGCCGTATTGATATTGCCGCCATCCCACGCATATACTGAAAATCATGCGCCCCGTCGCGCGATTTTTAAGGAGGAAGCCATGGCCCATTCAGCCGATCCGTTGCTCAGCGTCATCATGCCGGTCTATAACGCCGAAAAAAAGCTGGCCCGCAGCGTGGAAAGCGTGCTTTCCCAATCCTATGGGCAGCTTGAACTGATTCTGGTGGATGATGGCAGCCGGGATGGCAGCCTTGCCCTCTGCCGGGAATATGCGCAGAAAGATCCCCGGGTGCGGGTGCTGCATCAGGAAAACGCAGGCCCCGCCGTGGCCCGCAATGCCGCCCTCGAAATCATGCAGGGCGATTTTGTGCTGTTTGTGGACAGCGATGATCTGCTGGCCCCGGATGCCTGCCGGGAAATGCTGCGCGCCATGGGGGAAAATGATCTGGTCATCGGCCATTATTATTTTGAACTTGGAAAGGCCGTTTCGGAGCGCGGCCTGCTCCAGGGAAACCGGGTGCTGGAGGAGGAGGAATTCCTGATGGAGCTGATCAAGCGCCCGGGCAGCTTTTATTTCAGCGCCCTCTGGAATAAGCTCTATCGCGCCTCCATCATCCGGGATATGCAGCTGCGCTTTGATCCCTTCCTCAGCTGGGGCGAGGATTTTGCCTTCAATATGCAGTATAATCATCAGGTTTACAGCGTGGCGCTGATGGATATGCCGGTGTATCATTATGTGAAAAATTCCTCCGGCACCAGCCTGCGCTCCCTATTGCATATCGTCCATAGCTGTAGGATCAAATATCGCCTGTATCGCCATTTCAAGGCGCTCTATACCAGGAAGCAGCTCTACCGCAAAAATCGCCTTTCGATTCACCGCTATATCTTTAACATCACCTTCATGGATTGATTTCCCCGATTCCTTCTTCCCCGGAATGCAGAATTATCCGCCGTCTTTTTTCTGTATTCCGGGGTTTTTCTTTTTTCTTTTCCGCCCTTTGCCATCCCTTTCTGTCGCTTTCGCTTTCTTTTTGCAAGCGAAAAAACATGTGTTCGCATCCCCCTGAAATCAGCCGTTCACCCGCCGGAAAGAATCCTGGCGCTTCCTGTCGATCGTCCTGTCGATTTATGGCGCATCAGGTCGCATTCTGCGTAAATCCTTCTTTTGGTTACTATTCTATTGATTTTTTAATTCTTTTCGTTATAATTATCTTATATCTTCCATACCTGATGTCAAGGGCTGATGAACCGGAGGGAATCGGCGTTTAATCCCGCATGGAAGAAAATGAGAGAGAGGAAGATGAGCCCTGATGAACCAAATTCGCCTGTTGATTGCGGAGGATAACGAGGAGCTGCGCAATCATATGATCGATTACTTTGAAAAGCAGCAGGACGTGCTTGTGATCGGCGATGCCGATAACGGCATAGATGCCCTGCGGATCATCCGCGAGGCAAAGACGGATGTGATGCTGCTGGATATGATCATGCCGGGCCTGGATGGATTTGGTGTGCTGCGGGAATTGCAGCATTTATCCCAGGAAAACAGGCCGCAGGTCATCGCCGTTACCGCCCTGGGCCGGGATGATTTCATCCGCCGGGCGGTAGACCTGGGCGTTACATATTACATGATTAAGCCGGTGGAATTATCCGTTCTGATGGAACGGGTGCAGGATGTCGTGCGCCAGAGCCCCGCCCTGCCCGCCGATAGCCGTCCCCTTTTCTCCGGCGGCATGTCGCTGGATGATCGCCTGTCCAATCTGTTTCTCACCATGGGCATTCCCGCCCATATCAAGGGGTATCAGTTCCTGCGGGAGGCCATCAAGCTGGTCATCGAAAACCCGAATATGATCAGCGGCATCACCAAGGAATTGTATCCCGCCATTGCCCGCCGCTTTGGCACCACCGCCAGCAAGGTGGAGCGCGCCATCCGCCATGCCATCGAGGTAGCCTGGAGCCGCGGCCGGGTGGATACGCTGAATAAGGCCTTCGGCTGCTGCGTGGCGCTCAAGGATGAAAAGCCCACCAATGGCGAATTCATCGCGCTGGTAGCCGATAAGCTGGCGGCTGATCGATCGGCATGAGGCGCTTGCCCGCCCCATCCCCTGCCCTTCTCCGTTTTTGCAGCGGTGAAGGGCGTTTTTGTCATTTTTCTTCCGCCTCGCCGCAATATTATTTTCTTTTTGTCTGTCCTTTTTTCATCATCTGTGCTATAATAAGGCAGCTTCCCTGAAAACAGCAATTCGACAACAGGAGGATAATTTCCATGAAGGTTACCGTATGGAATGAAAACCAGCATGAAAAATCGGAGCCCCGGGTAACGGAATTGTATCCCGGCGGCATCCATGCCTATCTGGCCCAGATGCTTCAGTGCGAGGATATTGAATGCCGCACCGCCACCCTGGATGATCCCGAATGCGGGCTTACGGAAGAGGTGCTGAAGGATACCGATGTGCTAATCTGGTGGGGGCATATGGCCCATCAGCGGGTGCCCGATGAAATCGTGGATCGGGTGCAGCGGTATGTTTTATCCGGCATGGGCGTGGTATTCCTCCATTCCGGGCATCATTCCAAGCTTTTCCGCCGCCTGATGGGCACCACCGGCAATCTCAAATGGCGGGAAAACGCCAAGGAGCGCATCTGGACTGTTACGCCCAATCATCCCATCACCAGGGGCATTCCCGAAACCTTTGCCCTGGATGCGGAGGAGGTATACGGCGAGCCCTTCTGCATTCCCGAGCCCCAGGAAACCATTTTTATCAGCTGGTTTGACGGCGGCGAGGTCTTCCGCAGCGGCTGCACCTGGACCCGCGGCAATGGCCGGATCTTCTATTTCCAGCCCGGTCATGAAACCAATCCCACCTTCCATAATCCCTATGTGCAGCAGATCATCAAAAACGGCGTGCGCTGGGTTTGCCCCGTGGAAAAGAATCTGCCCCAGGATTGCCCCCGCGTCACCGCACTGGAGCCCATCGGCAGCCCCTGCGAGTAAGCGTAACCCCCCTGCTTCTTTGGCCCTTTTCCGTTTCCAGGAAGACGGAAGGGGGCCTTTTTCGCTGCAGATGGATCGTTTTTCCGCATGGGCAGCGGAATATTTTTCTATTTTCCGGGGTAAAATGCGGGCATGGAGGAATTGATTATGCAAGAAAACGAGCCTGTTTTTCCCTCGCTGGAGCAGGGGCTGCGGCCGCTGGAAAAGCTGATGCAGCAAACGCTCCTGCCCCCGGAAAGCCCCTATTGCCGGGAAAGGGTGCTGCTGGCGGAGGCCATGGAGGCCTTTTCCGCCCAGCAGCTTCTGCATGCCCTGCCCCATCTTGTCTCCCAGGAGGAGCGGCGGGATGCGGCGCTGCTCCGCCGGGCGGAAACGCATCAGCGCGCCCTGCTCATCCCCTATTCCCTGCCGGAGGAAACCGATTGCGGCCATGCGCTCCTTCTCTCCGCCCTGGCCATGGAGCTTGCCGCCGTGCTGGCCCAATGCATGCATGAGGGCAGCCTGCGGCAGCTGCTGCATTTTCTTTTGCCCGAATTTCTGGACGAATGCTATCGCTTGTCCAATCTGATGCTGCTGCTGGGCCAGGGCCCGGCTCAGGAGCTATTGGCGGGGTATACGGAAATCATGCCCGGCCGCCCGCTGATCGCCTGTCACAGGCATCCCTATGATGAAATCTGCTTTCCCCTTGCCTCGGATGATCCCCTGGAAAACATGACGCCCCTTCTCCTCTGCGCTGTTCTGGATGCGCAGCAGCGCTTTTTTCTCCATGCGGCGGAGCGCGCCGGGGATGCGCTGGCCCGCGCCCTGTATCTGGAGCTTTCCTTGATTGCCGCCAGCCATCACGGTCAGGTCTTTTCCCTGCTCCCGCCCCGAAAGCCGCTGGAAAATCTCTTCTTCGTCCAGTACGCCGAGGCGTATCTCTATGATTCCCTGGCCAAGGATGAAGAATTGCCCTTCCTGCGCCAGCTTTTTCTGGAGGAGAAGGAAAACGAAATGGCGCATCTCAAAAAAATCACCCGCTGCATGGAAAAAAGCGGCGCGCCGCTCCCCGCCTTTTCCGCCGATCCGCCCCGTCTGCGCCTGGGGCCCAATAAGGGCTATATCCGGGATGTTCTGCAGAATGTGGGCGTTACCGCCCTGCGCGAGCGCCTGACGCCGGTGGGCGAACTGCCGGACGGCGCCGATTTCTTCCGCTATCAGCAGCGGGTCTGTCCGCACCCTGGAGAAATCCCCTCCCACCTGGCTGTGGCCCGGGTGATCGAAGCCTATGGCGAGGATTACCGCTTCGAAATCGCTCCCCACCCCATCGAGCTGCTCCGGGATCGCCGCCAGGATCACACCGAAATCGGCCGATGAGAGGGGACGGGAAGGGGAAGGGATTTTTGCGGGAGGAGGCTTTTGCGTCAAAAGCCCCCTCCCGCAATATTTTCCCGTTCCGCCCTCCGCCCCCTCAGGGGCGCAGGACGGCGTATTCGTGGGCGAGGATTTGCACGCCGTCCACGGCGCGGGCTTCTTCGCCGTAATTAAGGAGAATGCGGGTACCATCCTCATAAGTGACGGCGGCCAGATCGCCGAATCGTTCATGGCTGATCATTTTCTGCAGCTGCAGATCCTCAATCGCCCGATATTCGGAGAGCATCCGGCTGATATTTTCGGCTGCCGCTTCGATTTCCTCCGGGGAGCCGCAGGTAATATCCACATCGCCCATCCAATTGGAGCGGGAAGGATCGGGCGTAACGAATTTGGAATGGATATACACCGCGGGATGGCCGCCGTATTCAATGAATTTGAGATGGCTCTGCCAATCCTTCACGGCATAATTCACCGTGGCCGGGGCAGGATTGCTCAGCACGATGCCATGATAGACCAGCTGCCACATGGGGATATTCTCATCCACCATAGGCGGCGGATTAAAGAGCCCGAAATCCACATACAGAAACATATCGCTGACCGGGGCCATATAATCATAGGCGCCCTCGGATTGGAAGCCGCCCATCAGCTCCCGGGATTTTTCGGCAATGCGCCGCATGGACGCGATAAAATCCTTCTGGGTGCAGGGATGCTCCGGGGAGAAGCAGCGGTAAGGGGCCACGCAGCTGATCACATCGATATAATGAATGCCATGGAAGCCCAGCGCCTGAATCCTGGGCAGATCCTCCATGGTATATTTTTCGCCGCCGGCGACGGGGCACATATTATACATCCGTCCGCCGCCCCACTGGGCATTCTTCTGCTTTTCGCCGTCCCGGGTACGCATGGGCAATTGCTCGCTCCAGCGATTGGAGATGGAATAGCAATCGGTGGAATTGGTATGGCATACCAGGCGATAGCCCATTTCCTTTGCCTTCCCGGTCAGCCGCCGCAGGCCCTCTTCGCCGCCCAGCTTTTCCTCTACCGGGAACGCCTGGGGCCAGCGCCCGTCATGTCCGCTTTTATTCCAGCCCACCAGACAGAATTCCGCCTTATCCACCCCATGCGCCCTGCAGGCATCCATCACCTGGCCCACCCTTTCAAAGGTGGCGGCCACATGCATGGGCGGCTCGTTTTCATCGGTCTGCTCCTCCACCGGGGTGGGCACGGGCTTCCACGCCTGACGAATGCGGATTTCCGGCGCATCCAGCACATATTGCAGCTCGGGGTTCATTCTGTCCCGGATCAGGCGGCAGCCGCCCTCCGTCAGCTGATACTGCTGATAGGCCCGGGCCATGCCGCTGTAACTGGCGTCCTTGCCGGAAAGCAGAATATACTCCGCCTGGAAATCGCCGTCGATTTTCTGCCCCTCCATCAGGAAGCGGGGATGAATGGTATAAACGCCCTCCTTCCTTTCCAGAATGAAGCGGTGATATTCCCACATGCCGGTCACAATGCAGACAAAGCATTCCCGGGGCGTTTTTACGCCCATCATCCGCAGCTGGCAAAAGCCGGTATCGATCTGCTGATCCTCATGCTGATGGAAGCGGGTCAGATAATTCCGATGGACGATATACCCCTCCTCCCCTTCCCGGGCCGGGGCATAGCCCATCATAAAATCAATGGTTTCCACGGGCTTTTTCAGCTTTTCCCGGGAAAGGGTCACCGTAAAGCCCCGGGCCGTTTTCTGCATTTCCAGCGGGAGCCATTCCTGGCTGCCATCGGTATAGGTGATCATGGCTTGATACATGGCGGGCATCCTCGTTTCCTTATTATTTGGGTTTTGCTGATGACATTATAGCGCAGTTTTTCTCCCGAAACAATCCATATATTTTTGATCCCGGAATTTCATCATCCCTAATTTTCCTTCATTTTCCATTCAAAAATGCATATTTCCGGGAAATTTCCGAAAATGGATTTACGAAATGCCCGGCCTATTGTAAAATGAAGATGCAGATATTTTCCCGGCACGCAATATGATTTTAGAAAGGGAATTGGCAATATGGAATTAAAGGAACGCCTGAAGCAGGATCTGACCGATTATCAATCCATCCCCTTCTGGAGCTGGAATGATTTACTGGAACCCAGGGAGCTGCGCCGGCAAATCCAGGAAATGAAAAAGGCGGGCATCGGCGGCTTTTTCATGCATGCCCGGGGCGGGCTGATGACGGAATATCTGGGGGAAGACTGGTTTGAGGCCACCAAGGCCTGCATCGATGAAGCGGAAAAGCAGGGCATGCATGCCTGGTGCTACGATGAAAACGGCTGGCCCAGCGGCTTTGCCGGCATGAAGCTGCTCAGGGACGAAAAGAACTGGGCCCATTATCTTGTCTGCCAGCGCATGGAATATTTTGATCCTGCCGCCCTGGCGGTCTATACCCTGGAGGACGCATCCCTCCGCCGGGTGCAGGGGCCTGAGGGAAACGCACAGGAATATATCGCCCTCTATGATCGCACCAACAGCTCCCAGGTGGATATTCTCAATCCCGAAATCGTGCGGAAATTCATCGATGAAACCCACGAAAAATACTATGCCCGCTTCGGCGATGCCTTTGGCGGGGTCATGAAGGGCTTTTTTACCGATGAGCCCCAGTATTTCCGCTGGGATACCGCCTATTCTCCCCTGGTGCTAAGCGAATATCAGGCCATTTACGGCGAGGATATTCTCGATACCCTGGGTGCGCTCTTTATCGACTGCGCCCAGGCAAACCGGCTGCGCTATCGCTATTGGAAGCTGATGAACGATCTCTACACCGTCAATTTCGCCAAGCAGATTTACGACTGGTGTACCGCCCATCATTGCCAGCTGACGGGGCATACCATCGCCGAGGAATCCCTCTATGGCCAGATGCTCTGCTCCGGCGGGGTAATGCCCTTCTATCAGTATGAGCATAAGCCCGGCGTGGATTTTCTGGGCCGGAGCATCCTGGACGAAATCATGCCCCGCCAGGTTTCCTCCGTCGCCCAGCAGATGGGCAAAAAGCATGTCATTACCGAAACCTTCGCCTGCGCGGGATGGGATGTCACCCCCCGGGAGCTTAAGCGCATCGCCGAATGGCAGTATGTCCATGGCGTCAATCAGATGTGCCAGCATCTCTATCCCTATTCCATCCGCGGTCAGCGCAAGCGGGATTATCCCGCCTTCTATTCGCCCCATAATACCTGGACGCAGCCGGAGGAATTCCGCCATTTCAATGATTATTTCACGGCGCTGGGCTATCTGCTTTCCGAAAGCAGGGAATGGGCCCCGGTAGCCGTGATTCATCCCATGCATTCGGCCTATTTCACCTATCGGCATGATGACCGCCATTCCTGCGATGCGCTGAACAGCCGCTTTTCCGCCCTGGCGGAAGCGCTGGGAAAGGCGCAGATCGGCCATCATTATGTGGATGAATCCCTGCTTGCCCAGCATGGCCGGGTGGAAGGGAAGGAACTGATTCTGGGGGAATGCCGCTATTCCTGCGTCGTTCTGCCCGAAATGGAGGGGCTGGATGCCTCCACCGCCGCCTTCCTTCGCAAGTATACGCAAAACGGCGGCAAATTGTATCTGCAGGGGAAGGCGCCCCATCTCGTAAACGGCGAGGAGGCCGATCTTTCCTTCCTGAAGACCAATATTGCCTTTGAGGATATGATCCCCCCCGAATATGCCTTCGACCAGCGGGATACCCCCATCCGCTCCACCTATCGCATCGCTCCCTTCGGGCGCTTCCTCTATGCCGTCAATCTTTCCGAGGATACCGCCTGTTCCGTCCGATGCATGCTGAAGGCCAAAGGGGCCAGGCGCTTTGATCTGGAGACCCGGCAGGATTGCCCCCTGTATTTTGAGCCCCGGGGGGATGGTATCTGCGTGCCCCTGTCCCTCCGCCCCGGGCAATCCATCGTCATTTTCCTGGATGATGCTGCCGCCCCGGCGGAAAAGGAGGCGCCTTTCCCCGCCCTTCATCCCCTTTCCCTGAGCGCCGAAATCATGGAAATGGATGAAAATACCCTGACCCTGGATACCGCCGCCCTTTCCTATGACGGCAAAGAGTATACCGCGCCCATGCCCATCATGGCCCTTTCGGATCGTCTGCTCCGGGAAAGGCAGAATCGCACCGTCTACCTCAAATATACCTTTACCGCCGCCGAGTAATTGCCCTCTCTTCGTCTGGAAAGCGAAAAAATGGCGGCTAAGAATGTCTGGATAAACGGAGAGCTTCTGGCTATGACCGGGCCGGGCAGCTTTGATCCCGCCTTTGTCAGCGCCGATATTACCGATTTCATCCAGTATGGCGTCAACGAAATCATCTTTGAAATCCAGTATACTCAAAGCCCGTCGGTCTATGATATCTTTAACGGCGTGTATTATGAGCATTCCGACGGCACCGAAAGCCTGATCAATTGCCTGAGCTATGAAACGGATATCGAGGCCGTGTATCTCCGGGGACATTTTTCCGTGCGTACGGGCGAAATGAAAAAGGGCCCCCGGAATACGCTGATCACCGGCGATGGCTTTGCCCTGGAAAGCCCCGCCGCCTCCCTTTCCGCCGATGCCATCACCGAAGGGGGCCATCCCTTCTTCGCCGGAAAAATGACCCTCCGCTTCCATTTTGACGCCCAGGGGACGGAACGTCTGCTGCGCCTTTCCGGGCGCTATGCCATCGCCAAAATCAGCATAAACGAAAGCGAGGAAAAGCTGCTGCTCTTTGATGATACGCTGGATATTTCCGCGTTTATCCATCCGGGCGAAAATACACTGGATATTACCCTCTATTCCAGCTGCCGAAATGTATTTGGCCCCTTCCATTGCACCGGTGATCGGGAGCCCCTCGCCGTTTCCCCCATGACCTTTGCCCGCTACGGCACCTGGGAAAAGGATGGGGTCAGCAAGGCCTATACCCCCGATTATGCCTTTGTGCGCTTTGGCCTGAACGCCATCGAAATCGGCTGAAGGGATGCTTTCCCCATGCCCGCCGGGCCGAATGCCGGAAAAGCAAAGGAAAAATAGTATTTAATAGAAAGAAAAAAAGCAGCAATGCCTCCGCGCCTGGCCCGGGCATTGCTGCCTTTTCTGCCGCTTGATTCTGCTATGATTCGAGCGGCGGATTTTCCTTTGCGTGCTGCATATCCAGGGAGGGCGAATGGCCGATCACCTTCCGGTAATACTGGGAAAAATGGGATGCGCTGGCAAAGCCGCATCGCCGCGCCGCCTCGGATACATTGATTTTCCCGGCCTGGAGCAGCCGCCGGGCATCCTCGCAGCGCACCTGATTGAGATAGCGGATGGGCGGCAGCCCGGCATATTCGGCAAATATCCGGCAGAAGTAATTCTTGGCAAAGCCCGCCTGACGGCAGATATCCTCCAGCGTCAGCTGCTCGTCATAATGGGCGTGAATATAGCGCATGGCCCGCTTCACCGCGTCATCCGCCCCGTTTTCCCGGGGATGCCCCGTTTCGCTTTTCCTGTGTCCGCGCATCAAATGCACAAATGCCTGATCAATCAGCGCCATCACCGCCGTTTTGTAAAGCAGTCCCTGCTCCCTGCTTTCCCGGGCGATTTCCTCAAGCAGATAGAGAAAATGCCCGTCCGGCTGGATCACCTCCTCAAAGCAGGCATTTTCCGGCCGCAGACCCCTGGGCAAAAGCAATTCCGGCCCGGCAATGATGCAAAGATAGCGGCAGGGCCCCTTGATGGCCTGAAGCCGATGCAGCACCCCCCGGTTAATCACCGCGCATTCCCCCTGGGCGGCATGAAAGCGGCTGCCATCCAGCCATAATTCCATTTCGCCCTGGGTCAGATACAGTATCTCATAATTTTCATGCCAATGCGCCGAAAAGGAGATTTCCGGGGCCAGATAATCAAAATGAATAATCACGGGATAATCCGTATCCTGATAAATGTGCTTTTCGTAGAGCATGGCCGCCCTCCAAAATAATTTTGCGATAATCCAGAGGAAAATACCCTCTTTTTTTTCGGCTCGGTTTACTATATAATAAAAACTATAAAAAATCAATCCATTTTTCAAGGAGGCATCGGCATGAAGAAATTTTCCATTGGCGTTATTCTGGATTCCTTCCGTCTTCCCTTCCCGCAGGCGCTGGAAATGACCCGGAAGCTGGGGGCGGACGGCATTCAGGTCTATGCAACGAAGGGCGAAATGAGCCCGGAAAACCTGGTGGGCGAAAACAGGAAGGGCTTCCTGAAAATGGTCAAGGATAATGGCCTGGTCATTTCCGCGCTCTGCGGCGATCTGGGCCATGGCTTTGGCAATCCCGAAATGAATCCCGATCTCATCGAGCGCTCCAAGCGCATTCTGGATATGGCCATGGAGCTGGAAACCAATATCGTCACCACCCATATCGGCGTGGTTCCCGCCGATCCCAAGCATCCCCGCTATGCCATTATGCAGGATGCCTGCGGCGAACTGGCGGCCTATGCTGATTCCCTGAAGGCGCATTTCGCCATCGAGACCGGCCCCGAGCCCGCTCAGGTGCTGCGTACCTTCCTGGATGGGCTGCATTCCACCGGCGTGGCGGTCAATCTGGATCCTGCCAATCTGGTCATGGTGGTGGGCGATGATCCGGTCAAGGCCGTGCATCAGCTTGCCCCCTACATCGTGCATACCCATGCCAAGGATGGCATTCGCCTGCGGGTGGAGGATTCCGAAGCGATTTACGGCATCAGCAATCATGCCACCCAGAATCAGGCCGATCTGGGCCCCGCCTTTGAGGAGGTGCCCCTGGGCAAGGGCGGCGTGCCCTTTGATGCGTATCTTGCCGCCCTCACCGAAATCGGCTATCATGGCTTCCTGACCATTGAGCGCGAGGTGGGCGATCAGCCTGCGGTGGATATTGCCGCGGCGGTCAACTTCCTCAAGGAAAGGATCTGAGCAGCATGGAAAAAACGAAAATCGCCGTTATTGGCTGCGGCGGTATTTCCGCCTCCCATCTCAATGCCTATGCCCATCACCCCGATGTGGAAATCTACGCTCTCTGCGATATCGATGAAAAGCAGGTCAATCTCCGGGGCGAGGAATATCATGTATCCCGCCGGTATACCGATTGCGAAACCATGCTGCATGAGTTGCCCGAAATCGACGCCGTTTCCGTTTGCACCTGGAACAGCGCCCATGCCGCCTGCGCCATTGCGGCGCTGAAGGCGGGCAAGCATGTGCTTTGCGAAAAGCCCATGGCCTATAATGCCGCCCAGGCGGCGGAAATGCTGGCGGCGGCCAAGGAAAGCGGAAAGCTGCTGATGATCGGCTTTGTGCGCCGCTTTGGCAATGACTGCGCCATTCTGCAGGATCTGATTGAGGATGATCAGCTGGGCGAAATCTATTTTGCCAAGGCCACCTATCTGCGCCGCCATGGCAATCCCGGCGGCTGGTTTGGCGATAAGGCCCGCTCGGGCGGCGGCCCGCTGATCGATCTGGGCGTGCATGTCATCGATCTTACCCGCTATCTCATGGGCAATCATCGGCCCGTTTCCGTTTACGGCGCGGCCTTCCATAAGCTGGGGGATCGCCCCGGCATCAAGGATCGCCCGGCCTATCGCTCCGTTTCCGCCACCGAGCATGATGTCTGCGATGTAGAGGATTCGGTCATGGCCATGATCCGCTTTGATAATGGCAGCGTCATTTCCGTAGAGGCCAGCTTCGCCCTGAATCTGGAAAAGGATCGCGGCGATATTGAGCTTTTCGGCACCAAGGGCGGGGCCAAGCTGGATCCCGAATTAAAGGTATTCTCCTCCATGAGCGGATATATGACCAATGTGGAATTGACCCGCCCCACCGCGCTGAGCTTTGACGGCCTGTTCCAGAATGAAATCAATCATTTCGTGGAATGCGTGCGCACCGGCTGCCCCTGCCGCAATCCGGCGGAGGACGGCGTGACCATCATGAAGATTCTGGACGGCATCTATGAATCCGCCCGCACGGGGCATGAGGTCATTTTGAACTGAGTTTGTTTTCTGCGGCCCTTCCGGCGCCCGATGAATCGCCGGCGGGGCCGTTTTTTTTTGTGCCGGGAGGCGGGAGAAATGATTGCAAAAGCCGGAAAATTATGCTATCATAGAAATTGTAAAAATCCATGATATCTGCGCCGATAAGGAGGAATCCCCCATGCGTTTCAATCAGCAATGGCTTGGCGGGCAATACGATCCCAGCGGAATCGTAAAGCATCCGCTTTTTCCCGTTGAAGTGCCCGGAAATATCCAGTACGATTATGCCCAGTTCATCGGTCTTAATGATCTGATGTATGCGGAGAATGTCAGAAAGCTGGAGGAAACAGAGGATTATTTCTGGGAATACCGCTGCGAGCTTGCCTATGATGCCCCCCTCCCCAATGAACGGCTGTATCTGGTGGCCGAGGGCGTGGATTATCGATTTGATATTCTGCTGGACGGGGAAAAAATCCATTCCCAGGAGGGCATGTATACCCCCGTGGAATTGGATCTGACCCAGAAGGCCCATCCCGGCGCGCTGCTTGAATTCATCATCCATCCCCATCCCAAGCATTCCCAGCCTTATCTTACCTACCGGGAAATGGCAAATCAGAGCTGCAAGCCCCCGGTGGTCTACGGCTGGGATTGGAATCCACGGCTGCTGATTTCGGGGCTGTGGCTGCCCTGCCATCTGGAAACCCGGGATGCCGGGTATATCCGCTCCTGTGAGCCCTTCTATACCCTGAATGAAAATCGGGATACCGCCGCCGTCCGCTTTGAAACGGACTGCGATGAGCCGGTGCGCTATACCCTCCTGGATGCAGAGGGCAAAATCGTCTATCAGGGCGATGATCCCACCTTTACGGTGCAGCATGTGCAGCTTTGGTGGTGCGCCGGTCAGGGCGAAGCGTATCTGTATACCTGGATTGCCGAAAGCAGCAGCCATAAGCGCCAGGGGCGCATTGGCTTCCGCACGGTGCGGCTCATCCAGAATGCCGATGCCAATGAGAAAAATGAATTCCCCAAACCCCGCTATCCCGCCTTCATGACCATTGAACTCAATGGGCGGCCCATCTTCGCCAAGGGCTCCAACTGGGTCAATCCCGAATTATTCTTCGGGCGGATTACCCGGGCGCGCTATGAGGAATTGCTGCTGGCCGCCAGAGATGCGAATATGAATATCCTGCGGCTCTGGGGCGGCGCGGGCTTTAATAAGCCCGAATTCTATGAGCTTTGCGATGAATTGGGCCTGATGGTCTGGCAGGAATTCATGCTGGCCTGCAATTGCTACCGGGGAAGCGCCCATTATCTTTCCATCCTCACCCAGGAGGCCACCAGCGTCATCTGCGCCCTGCGGCATCATCCCAGCCTGGTGCTTTGGTGCGGCGGCAATGAATTATTCAATAGCTGGTCCGGCATGGATGAGCAATCCCATGCCCTGCGTCTGCTCAATAAGCTCTGCTATGAATTGGATTTTGATCGGCCCTTCCTGATGACCTCGCCCTCCGCCGGTATGGCCCATGGCGGATATACTTTCCAGGATGAGGAAACGAGGGAGGATGTATTTTCCTCCTTCGCCAGAAGCGAATACACCGCCTATACGGAGTTTGGCGTTCCCTGCCTGGCGGATGCCGGGCTGCTGAAAAAAATCATCCCGGCAGATGAATTATTCCCCCTCCGGCCCACGGAAAGCTGGCTGATGCATCATGCCTTTGGCGCCTGGGGCGAAAGCCGCTGGGCCTGCCTGCCCATTCTGGAATATTATTTCGGCAGCATCGATTCGCTGGAAAAGGCGGTTTCCTGCTCCCAGTGGCTGCAGCAGGCCGGTTACCTGGCCATCTTTGAGGAGGCGCGCCGCCAGTGGCCCCATTGCTCCATGGCCATCAACTGGTGCTATCAGGAGCCCTGGCTTACCGCCGCCAATAATTCCCTGATTTCCTATCCCATGCATTTGAAGCCCGGCTATTTCGCGGTCAAAAATGCCCTTCGCCCCGTGCTGGCCAGCGCCCGCATCCCCCATTTCGATTGGAAGAGCGGCGAGGTCTTCTCTGCCGAAATCTGGCTGCTCAATGACAGCCCGGATACCGTGGAGGAGGAGATCACCGTTTCCCTCCGCATCGGGAATTGGGAAAAGGAGTTGCTCACCTGGAAATGCGATCCCGTACCCGCCCGGAAAAATCTGCTGGGTCCCTCCGTCCATTGCATACTGCCCGAAATCGAACATGCGGATGTGGTGGAGCTGATTCTTTCCTCCAGGGATAAAAACCACGAAAGCACCTACCGGCTGCATTATGCCCTTTCGGCCCGGCAGCAGCGCACGGGACAATTGAACGTATAAACCCCGCGCGAAAGAAAAACAGCAAAAAAGAGGCGTTCGTATGTTTACCAAGGATCGGGAATTCTACAAATCCTTTGTCCGTCTGGCCGTCACCCTGATGCTGGAGCAGGCGGTGATTCTCAGCGTGAATCTGGCGGATAATCTGATGCTGGGCACCTATTCCGAGGCCGCGCTTTCGGGCGTGGCGGCGGTCAACCAGATTCAGTTCGTCTTCCAGCAATTGGTCTATGCCGTCAATAACGCCATGATTGTGCTGGGCAGCCAGTATTTCGGGCAGAAGCGGCTGGGCGAGGTAAAAAAGCTTTCCGCCATCGGCGTGCGGGCCGAATTGCTGATCGCCGTGCTGCTCTTCTGCTTGGTGAGTTTCTTTCCCCAGCAGGCGCTCTTCCTCTTTACGGATGATGCCGCCATTGCGGCGGAAGGCGTAAAATATCTTGCCATCATCCGCTTCAGCTATGTTTTCTTCGCCCTGACCGCCATCGTGCTGGGCACCCTGCGCATCGCCCAATCGGTAAAAATCGCGCTCAAGGTATCCGTGGTGGCGCTGGTGGTCAATGTGTCGCTGAATTATCTGCTGATCGGCGGCAATCTGGGCTTCCCGGAAATGGGCGTGGAGGGCGCGGCCATCGGCACGCTGGTGGCCCGCATTGTGGAATTCCTGCTGGTGCTTTGGTTCATGTTTAAGAAGGAAAAGAAGCTGGAAATCAAGCCCCGGGATTATCTTTCCCTGGATCGCCAGCTGCTGAAGGATTTTATCAAGGTGGGCATTCCCGTCTTCATCACGGCATCCCTCTGGGGCCTTTCCAATGCCCTGCAGACGGTGATTCTGGGGCATCTGAGCGCCAGCGCCATCGCCGCCCAGTCCATTTCCTCCACCATCTTCCTGCTGCTGAAGGTCACCTCCGCCGGCGCTGCCTCGGCTGCCTCCATCATCATCGGCCAGACCATCGGCGCCGGAAAAATGCAGAAAATCAGGGAATATACCAAAACGCTGCAGTTTTTGTTCCTGGGCATCGGTCTGGTGCTGGCCTGTATTATGCTCCTGGTGCGCATCCCGCTGCTCAGCGTCTATGAGATTTCGGATGAAACCCGTTCCCTGGCCGATGCCTATATGCTGATTCAGAGCGTGGTTCTCTTCACCATGTCCTATCAGATGCCGGTCAATACGGGCATCATCCGGGGCGGCGGCGATACCCGCTTTACCATGATCGTGGATATGATCAGCATCTGGGGCATCGTGGTGCCCATTTCGCTGCTGGCGGCCTTCGTCTGGAATCTTTCCCCCATCATCGTCATCATCTGCCTCAATGCCGATCAGTGCTTTAAGTGCATTCCCGCCTGCATCCGGGTCAATAGCTATAAATGGATCAAAAAGCTCACCCGCAATGAGGAAGGAAAGGCAGAGGCCAGCAAGGCCTGACGAAACTAAAAAAAGTGGCTTCAGCCACTTTTTTGACATTGAAAACCGGGGCGCATTTACGTTTTGCGCTCCGGTTTTTGCATTCCGATCGCTTGCTGAAAAACCTCTGACTGTGTCCGCAGCCGCTTTTCTTACACCGCCTATACCAGCACCAATTCCATTAGAAATACCACCAGGCAGGAGGCCAGGGAAACAAAGATCAGCCCCTTGCCCTTATAGGAAAGGAAAATCGCCGCCGCAAAGCCCGCCAGCCCGGAATAATAGCTGGAGGTGGCGGAGAGAATGGCAGGAAAGGTCATGACGGAAAGGGTCACATAGGGCACATAATGCAGAAAGGAGCGCAGAAAGGGGCTGCGGATCGTTTTTCGGATCAGCGTCAGCGGCAGCATGCGAATCAGATAGGTCACCAGCGCCATCACCAGAATATAGATATAAACATTCCCGCTCATTGCATTTCCTCCTTCACAGGGCAGAATATCGCCGCGGCAGCAGAAATGCCCACCGTCAGCAGGATCACCCGCATCCCGGAGGAAATATCCTTCAGCACCGGCACAACCGCAAAAAGCAGGCTGGCGGCCATGGAAAGCAGAATGATTGCGCGCAGCACCCGATCCTGCCGGGCGGGGGGAATGATAATGGCGCAGAACATGCCGTAGAGCGCCACGCCCAGCGCGCTGAGCATCCGCTCGGGCAGAATGCTGCCCGCCGCCGCCCCCAGCAGCGTGCCCAGGCTCCAGCCCGGCATGGCCATGAAAATCAGCCCATAGCTGTAAAAGGGCGAAAGCGGCCCCTTGACCGCCGAGGACAGGGCAAATACCTCATCCGTATTCCCATAGGCCATCAAAAATCGATGAAAAAAGGGGGCCTTCTGATCCACCTTCTGGGAAAGGCTGCAGCTCATCAGGCAATAGCGCAGATTGATGATCAATTGGGAAAGGGCAAGCTCCAGATAGCTGCCTGCCCCCTCAATAATGGCAAGGGAGGCAAACTGCCCGGCGGAGGTCAGATTCAGGGCGGACATCATCACCGCCTGAAAGGTGGTCAGCCCCGCCTTTCTTGCCAGAATACCGAATGAAAAGGATACCGCCAGATACCCAAGGCCGATGGGAATGCCATCCCTGAGGCCCTGCAGAAGCTGCTTTTTTCTTTCGCCCATGTGTATTTCTCCCATTAACCGCGTGAAATAAAAAGGGGGCTCTCCCCTATTTTCGCGGCCCAGATGGTATTATATACCCTGCTTCCCCGTCCGTCAATGAAGCATCCAAAGAGAAAACAATAGGAAAACGGAAAATCGGACTATACAAAAGCGGAAATTCATGATAAAATACCTGTGTTTTGGGGGACTAAAAACAAAGGAGGCTGCGAAGCACATGAAAAAGATCTACGAAGGCAAAACCAAGGATGTCTACGCATTGGAAAACGGCAACGTAATGCTGAAATTCAAGGATGACTGCACGGGCAAGGACGGCGTTTTTGATCCCGGCGAAAACAGCGTTGGGCTTACCATTGAAGGCATCGGCAAGGCCAATCTGCAGACCTCCGTTTATTATTTCGAGCTGCTGAAAAAAGCGGGCATCAAAACCCATTATATCAGCGCCAATGTGGAGGAGGCCACCATGGAGGTGCTTCCCGGCAAGGTGTTCGGTCATGGGCTGGAGGTCATCTGCCGTCTGGTAGCTACCGGCAGCTTCATCCGCCGCTATGGCGAGTATATCCAGGATGGCACCCCGCTGGAGGGCGGCTATGTGGAATGCACCTTCAAAAATGACGCCAAGGGCGATCCCCTGGTCACCGGCGAAGGCCTGGCCGCGCTGGGCATCATGTCCCCCGCCATGTTTGAATCCATGAAGGAGCAGACCCTGAAAATCACCAGAATCGTGGCGGATGATCTCAAATCCATCGGCCTGGATCTGTGGGATATCAAATTTGAATTTGGCTTCCATCAGGATGAGGTCATTCTCATCGATGAAATTGCCTCCGGCAATATGCGCGTCTATCAGAACGGCAAGATCGTCGATCCCGTGGAGCTGACCAAGCTGATCCTCAACCGCTGAAAATATCCCCTCCATCACAAAAGAACCGGCTCTCCGCCGCCCATGCAGGCAGCGGGGAGCCGTTTTTCTTTCCCTTTCTTATGCATTTTCCAGATCCGGCGCATCCAGCTCAGGATGCTCAGCCAAATGC
This sequence comes from uncultured Oscillospiraceae bacterium, assembly GCA_964549135.1. Lineage (GTDB taxonomy): Bacteria > Bacillota > Clostridia > Christensenellales > Aristaeellaceae > RUG563. The sequence goes on from CAZJUJ010000018.1 coordinate 39,416, forward strand.
TTTCAGCCGCGCCGGCAGCTTCCGCCTCAGCATTCAATCCGGTAGGTATCGAATATGGCAAGCGGCCGCGTCCTAAAGGAGACAAAGCCGTTTTCCCACTGAAAGGGGATCTCCCCACCATCGGGCAGCAGCCGCACGGCCTTTACCGGCTTTTCCGCCCTGACCGATACATGAAAGCCCGGAATTTCCGGGGAAACGGCCTCATCGCACAAAGAAACCGCATGCAACAGCATTTCCCCTTCGCCCCGGAAAAGCGTCATTTCCACCCGGGGCGGGGCATCGCTGGAGAGGCTGAAGGGCGCGTTTCCCCGCACGGCAAGGATGAGCCCCAGGAAAATCTCCCGGTATTCCTCCATATCCACCCCTTCAATGGCTGCCGCAGACCAGATGACCCAGCCCTGCCCCACGCGCCTGATCACCACCATCGGTACATCGGTGGCCACCCCGGGCGGATCGGAATGAATGGAGGCAAAGCGCATTTCCTCCATGTCGGTATAGGGCAGCGTCAGCGTGGCTGCCACGTCCTTTTCTTCGATTCCCTCCGCAATGGGCACAAAGCCGTCAAAGGGCAGGGGATATTTGGCATTGAACCAGCCAAAGACTGATTCCCATTCCTGCTTCGGCGCGATATAGACCTTATTGGTTTTTGTTTTTCCCGTGATTCTGCAGCCCAGCAGCCCTTCCACCAGCGCCTTATCTCTGGCCCCGCTGAGATAGAGAATGCCGCCCTCCCGAACGTACTTTTCCAGTCGGTCATGATCGCCGTCCTCCAAACCGGTCAGCATGGGCGCAATCAGCACGGGATATTTTTTCAGTTCATGAAAGCAGCCGGTTACCCCGAAGGGAATATGCCTGCGCAGCAGCGCATGGGCCGCCGAAACGCCGCAGGATTTGCTGTTGTATTCCTCCCCCGGCTCGCTGGATTTGCTGTAGATGCCGTAATAGATGCCTATATCCTCCGTCATTTCGCCCCGGAAATAGGGCTCATACGGCCTTTGGAATTCAAACATTTCCCCGATCCGCCTGTAGACCCGCGGATCCATGGTGCCCATGGGATCAATGGCGTCTATGACCAGGGTGGCCCCGTGATGGGCGGCGGTTACCGCCACCGCAGTCTTCATTTCATCCAGGGTTTTGGTCAGGGTATGCACCCGCAGGGCGGGCTTGCAGCGGGAAAACATATATTCAAAGGGCTGATTCCGGGTGGCGTTCCGATAGAATTTGCAGCTGAAGGATTGCTCCAGCATGCCGCCGTAAAGATCGCCGCCTACATAATCGCTGGCCTGATTGACCTGCTCGCCGCAGCCGCTATCCGAATCCCCGGCAATGCCCGAGGCATAATTGAATTCCACCGGCATGCCGGGATCGCGCGCCTTCACATGCGCCGTAATGGCCTGTGTCCATTCGCCCATCCATTCGTATTTTTTCCGCATCAGCGCTTCCTGCTCCGGGCTGCCGGGGGCAGGCTGCAGGGGCATTTCCCCGCCCGTTTCCTTCTTCCATCTTTTCCTGCATTGCCCGCAATAGCAGGTATGCGGCCAGAAGGGCATATCAAAAAACAGCGCGTCGCAGTCAAAATACGCCATGATTTCATCGATCTGGGCATAGACAAAGGCCCGGTATTCCTCCTGATTGGGGCAGCAGAGCCCGTATCTGCCCGCCTTCATGGAGGCAAAGACCAGATTGCCGCTTTCCGCCGCGCCCTTTTCCCGGATGGATTTTCCGTCCGCGCCCAGCATCCGCCATTCCGGATGCCGGTCATGCTCATAGGTGTTGTAATTGATGCTGTAATAGCCCGTCACCTTGATGTCATTTGCATGGCAGAGCGCCGCTGTTCGTTTCATCAAATCCTCTCTGCCCTGAAGCGCCCCGTGCATTTTCCCCGTTTTCGTGGGATAATAGCAAAGGCCTACATGGGACTGAAGATAGAGCATGGCGTTATTGATCTGCGCGCGCTTGAGATTTTCCACGTATTCCTCCGGGGAAAACGCGGAAAGAAAGGAAGCATCCCAGTCATCAATATGCATATCGCATAAATGCCGCCGGAATCTATTGGAATACCACATGACGATCCACCTCTTTTCTCCTGTATTATAGCATAGCCCTTTTTCCAAATACAGGGACGCTGGATATGTAAACCCGGAATCTGGATTAATTTTTCTTGTGGTTTTCCCGTTTTTATGCTATCCTTTTCCCATCAGGAATGCACGGGAGGAAAGCGCCATGACCAATCAGGAATTGCTACAGAGCGTATGCGAGGATATTTATCAGGCCACCGGCATCAAGCCCGTTCTGTATAATGCGGATATGCAGGTGCTTTACGCCCATCCCATGAGCATGGGCCGCTTCTGCACCGCCGTGCGCCAATCCCCTGCTCTGATGGAAAAGTGCCTCTCCTGCGATCGCGCCGGGCTGGCCCGCTGCCGAGAGGATCAGGATATCTGCATCTATCAATGCCATATGGGGCTCACCGAGGCCGCCGCCCCCATTCTGGAGGATGGGCGGGTCATGGGCTATCTGCTCTTTGGGCAATTGCTCTCCGCCGGGAGCCGCGAAAATGTCTGCCGGCAAATCGATGCCGCCCCCGAAATCCGGGATAAGGCCGCCCTCAAAAGCGAAATCGCCGGGATGGAGGAAATCAGCGATACCAAGCTGCGCGCCGCCGCCCGGCTGATGGGCATGTGCGCCTGCTATGTGCGGCTGCATCGGCTGCTCCGCACGCAGCAGGAAAGCCTGGCCGGGCCGATTGATGATTATATCAAGCGTAATCTGGCCGATCCGGGCCTGGGCATTTCCTCGATCTGCGAAAAATTCGGCATCTCCCGGGGAAAGCTGTATCTGCTGTCCCGCCAGGCCTTCGAAATGGGCATTACGGAGCATATCCGCGCACTCCGCCTGCGCCGGGCCGCCGAATACCTGCGCACCACCCGCTGGCCCCTCTGCCGAATCGCAGAGGAAACCGGCATCAGCGATGGGGATTATCTGACCAAGCTAATCAAAAAAACCACCGGCTGTACCCCCCGCCAGATCCGCGAAAACAAAATCGAGCTTCAGGGGATAAAAAAGACGGAGAAGACGGAAAGGACGGAATAATAATTGCGGGAGGAGACTTTTGTGTCAAAAGTCCCCTCCCGCACCCTCCCGAAAACCGGCTCTGGATGGTTCATGGCAGAGGATTACCGGGTTGAATGCCAGTGCATCAAAAAAGAATAACAATATTAAAACAACAGCAAAGTTCTCCCGTCTGGCAGGAAGCATTGCTATCGCTTTCCTTCGGCAGTTTGAATGCCAGTGAAGCAAAAGGAAGCAAGTAATAAGGAATAAAACAGCAATGCTCCATCAAACGCGGAAGCATTGCCGTTGTTTTTTTCTAATCGTTATTCGTTTTTGCTGATCTGGCATTCAATTTGGCAGGAAGCCTCCATGCAACATCCAGAGCCGGTTTTCGGAGGGGGCGCGGGGGAACCACTTTTGACGCAAAAGCACCCTCCCGCAATTATTTCCCCCGTTCCTCCCCCGTCATTACGCAGGTGTTCATAAAACAGTTTTAGGCTGGAATTATAAAATGAGCATCTGTCAGGCAGGGTTGGTAAACGAGATAACGGGTATTCGGTGAA
>CAZJUJ010000019.1:0-42036 GCA_964549135.1 uncultured Oscillospiraceae bacterium
CTGAGCTACCAAGGCAAATATGGCGACCCGGAAGGGGCTCGAACCCTCGACCTCCAGCGTGACAGGCTGGCATTCTAAACCGACTGAACTACCGGGCCATAATGGTGGTGGGAACAACAGGGCTCGAACCTGTGACCCTCTGCTTGTAAGGCAGATGCTCTCCCAGCTGAGCTATGCTCCCCTGGCACACGCAGTACTGCGCGGCACGTTTGTTATAATACCGCATAGTGCGGCATTTGTCAAGTGGTTATTTTGAATTTTTTCGTATTTTTCGAAAAAAAGGGAATATTTCTCATCCCTGGCCCGGCTTGCCCTGAAAAGCGGACTATGATATAATGCCAAAAGACAGATTAAGCCGGAGGCAAAGGGAGGGATGGCGGATGAAACGGCTGCTTTGCTGCCTGCTGGCGCTTTTATTGGGGGCCTGCCCGGCGCTGGCGGAGGGGCATCCGACGGAGGAGGAATGGGCCATGCTGGCCGCCGCCCTGGCCTCGGATGAAAATAACCCGGTGCCCGAGGGCTATCGCCTTTCCGTCCGGCCGCAGCGGGGCGGCATGAGCGCCCGGGGCGATGAAAAATGGATGACCCTGCTGCTCATGAGTACAGACGCCGCCGATCCCGCCCAGAATTTCGGCCGATCGGATGTGCTGATGCTCTGCGCCGTGCAGCGGGAGACCGGGGAAATGCGGCTGCTTTCCCTGCCGGAGGATGCGCCCGTCCCCGTGGAGGAATTATCCCGCTCCCTGCGTTTGCGCTATGTAAATTGCTTTGGCGGGCCGCTGATGACGGCTGCCGCGCTTAATCGCCTGCTGGAGCTGAATATCAGCCGGTACTGCGCCGTGAATTTTTCCGCCTTTGCGGAGCTGGTGGACGCCCTGGGCGGCGTCATGCTGACGCTTTCCCCGGATGAAGCGGTGGCCCTGGGCCGGGAGGCCGGGGAATGCCTGCTTTCTGGGGCGGAGGCGCTGAAATTTGCGCGGCTGCGCCGGCAGGAGGAAAACGGGCTGCGTCCCCGCCGCCTGATGGCGGCCATGCTTGAGCAGGCCATGGAGGCCGCCTCCATGGACGGGGCCATGGCCCTGGCCGAAATGCTTTTGCCCGCCCTGGATACCAATCTGACCACGGCGGATCTGATGGATCTGATGTTTGCGCTGCTGGGGCAGGAGGAAACCCCGGAAATTTCCATCCGCAGCCTTTCCGCACCGCTGGACGAGGCCGCCCGGGCGGATTGCCGCGCCTTTCTGTATGCGAAGGGAGAATGACGCAGGATGATCTATGTCCTTTCCCTCAATCCCTGCCTGGATAAAACGGCCTCTCTGCCCCGCTTTTCCCCGGATGCGCCCAACCGCATCCAGCCCCAGCGGCAGGATATCGGCGGCAAGGGGATCAATGTGGCCCGGGTGCTGCAGGAAATGGGCGGAGAGGGGCTGTTGCTCAGCCTTGATTATGCCGGAGCGCCCATCCGGGCCGCCCTGGAAAGGGAGCATATTCCCGCCCTGCTTTTCCCCGTGCCGGGAGAATTGCGGGTGAATCTCAAGCTCCGGGAAACGGAGAGCGGGCGCACCATTGAAATCAGCGAGCGGGGCCAAATGCTTTCCGCCGCCGCGCTGCAGAGCATGGAGCAGGCCCTGCTCACGCGCTGCCGTCACGGGGATTGGGTCGCCCTGTCGGGCAGCCTGCCCCCCGGCGTGCCGCCGGATACCTACGCCCGGCTTTGCCGGCTGCTGAAGGAGCGGGGCTGCCGGGCCGCGGTGGATTGCGATGGCCCGGCGCTGCTTCAGGCGCTGGAGGCAGGGCCCGCCCTGATAAAGCCCAACGCCCAGGAATTTTCCGCCCTGACCGGCGCGGATGCCTGTGATCCCTCCGCCGCCCGGGCCGCATGCCGGGCGCTGCATGAAAAGGGCGTGGGCATGATCTGCCTTTCCCTGGGGGAAAAGGGCGCGGTGCTGTCCGCCGGGGAGACGGGCTATTTCTGCCCCGCCGCCCCGGTGCAGGCCCTGGGGGTGCAGGGGGCGGGGGATTCCCTGCTGGCAGGGCTATTGCTTTCCCTGGCCCGGGGAGAAGCCCCATCGGCCGCCCTGCGCTATGGAACGGCGGCAGCGGGGGCATCCGTCATGCGCCCGGGCACGCTGACCGGGCGAAAAGAGGATGCGGATATGCTGCTTGCCCGTCTGCCCATGCCTCGGCGCTGTTTTTAATTTGTGCTTTCCGCCCGGGACGCTTGCATTCGTCCCGGGCTTTTCATATAATGGGGCAGGATTTCATTTATTCCCATCATCACAGAATCAAAGGATGCGAAATATGCCGAATTTTTCTTTGCCTGACAACGTGTTTGAAGCGGCAGCCAGCCGCTTTCCCACGCCCTTTCATCTCTATGACGAAGCGGGCATCCGCCGCCGGGCCCGGGCGCTGAACGCCGCCTTTTCCTGGGCCCCGGCCTTTCGGGAATACTTTGCCGTCAAGGCGCTGCCCAATCCCCATATCCTGAAGATCTTCCGGGAGGAGGGCTGTGGGGTGGATTGCTCCAGCGAATGCGAATTGCTGCTGGCGGAAAAATGCGGCTTTTCCGGGGATGATATCATGTTCAGCGCCAATGCCATGCCCCCCGCCGAATTTGAGCATGCCCGGGCGCTGAATGCCATCATCAATCTGGATGATATGAGCGATATTGATCTGCTTAACGCCCATGGCGGCATTCCGGAAACCATCTGCGCCCGCTTTAATCCCGGCGGCAGCTTTACCCTGGGCACCTCCATCATGGGCTCCCCCGGGGATTCCAAATACGGCTGGACCCGGGAGCAATTGCTTTCCGGCATGGCGCGGCTGAAGGAAATGGGGGCCAGGCGCTTTGGCCTGCATGCCTTCCTTGCCAGCAATACCACCGATAACGCCTATTACCCCAAGCTGGCGGGCATTCTTTTTGAACTGGGGGCCGCCCTTTCCCGGGCCTGCAATATGCCCCTTGCCTTCATCAATCTCTCCGGCGGCGTGGGCATTCCCTATCGCCCGGAGCAAGAGGAGGCCGATATTGCCAATATCGGCGAGGGCGTCCGGCAGGAATACATCCGGGTATTCGGCGATCCCAAAGAGGCGCAGGTGGGCATCAAGACCGAGCTGGGCCGCTACATGACCGGGCCCAACGGCTGGCTGCTGACCCATGCCATCCACGAAAAAAAGATTTACAAGGATTACATCGGCGTGGATGCCTGCGCCGCCAATCTCATGCGCCCCGCCATGTATGGCGCGTACCATCATATCCACGTCTGCGGAAAGCGCGGCGCGCCCAGCGACAGGGTCTATGATATTACCGGCTGCCTCTGCGAAAACAACGATAAATTCGCCGTGGATCGGCCCCTGCCCGAGATTCAGCCCGGCGATCTACTGGTGATTCATGATACCGGCGCCCACGGCTGGGCCATGGGCTATCAATACAACGGGCGGCTGCGCAGCGCGGAAATCCTCTATACCGAGGCGGGCGATTTCCGCATGATCCGCCGGGCCGAAACCCCCGAGGATTATTTTGCCACGCTGGTGTAACTGAAAAAAGCAAAAAAGACAGGCCCCTGGCTGCTTTTCGGGCGGCGAAGGGCCTTTTGCTGTCCCGGGATTTTTCCCCGGGCGGCTTTTTTATTTTTTGCCGTGCTGCTGGCGATACTGGCTGGGGGTAACCCCCTCGATGGATTTGAATTTGCGCAGGAAATTGGGCACATCGCTGTAGCCGATCTTCAGCACCAGATCGCGGATGGTTTCATCGCTCTGGAAGAGCAGGCGCTTGAATTCATTGAGCCGCAGATAGGAAACATACTGCACAAAGCCCTGGCCCGTTTCCTCCTTGAGCAGGGCGGTAATCTGGGCCTTGCGGATGCCCGTTTCATCCGCCACCGTCTGGATGGAAAGATCGGGGCGCTTGAAATTAGCCAGAATATAATCCATCAGCTCCTGCTTGAGGCGCTGATCATCATCGCTGATGCGCTGCTTCATGGCATCGCATAATTCCTCCACCAGCCGGACGGCCTCCTGCTCAAAATCCTCCGGAGCGGCAAAGGCCACCAGCTGCTGAATGCGCCCCTTGCCGATGGGCAGATTCAGGCTGTCCGCCTGGCGGATCACGGCGGTGAGCAATTCGGAGCAGCAGAAGCGATAAAATACCAGCGAATGGGTCATATCGGCGATATTCTTCAGCATATCATGCAGGGCGCGCAGGGCGGTGGGCTTATCCCCGTGATGGATGCCCTCGCTCAGCAGGGAAAGCGAAAGGGGCGAAAGGCCATGGAAGCCATCCCCGGCGGCCAGGGCATCCGCCGCCCCGGCATTATAACGCCACCAATGGGCCGAGGCGGGGGCCAATTGCACGGCGGCGCAGGCCTCCACAAAGGATTCATTCATTTTCAGGGGATCCTGATAAACGTTGCCAATGCCGATCATTTCCGGGGCCGCGCCGTTCTGCTCCATATATTCATACAATTGCCGGGCGTATTCCTCCGCCCGCTGATCCCTTTCCTCCGGAGGCGCATCAAAATTGATAACGAAGCAAAGGGCGCTTTCCACAGAAAGATCGCCCAGGGCCGCATACGCCCCCATCAGGCTGAAGCGGGAGGCGATCATGGCGGCCTGCTCCCATTGCCGCTCCTCCTTCTGCCGGGAAAGGGCCAGATACATTACCAGATTCAGCGGCCTGGAAAAATCCATGCCCGCCTGCCCCGCCAGGGCCTTGATATCCTGCGCCCCCGAAAGGCGGCCGAAAACCAGGCGGCTGACAAACTGCTGGGCCACGATGGGCGTAATCTCATTCAGATAGGAGGATAGGCTTTCCACCTCGTCCGCCGTCTGATCATACGCGCCCCGGATTACCTCCAGTTCGTTTGTGCGGCTGCGGCCCCGATTGCCCGTCACATGATAGAGCAGCTCCTGAATGGGCTTGTAATTAAAAAAGGCGATTGCCACAATCAGAATCAGCATCAGCACAAGCAGCGCCAGCAGCAGCGTCATGATCAGCCGCTGGCTTCCCTGCAGATCGGCGTAATAATCCGCCCGGGGCGTAGCCATGATCCAATAGCAGCCCAGGCTGCCGCTGCTCCCCGAACGCATCAGCACCCAATCCTCCCCCTGATACCGATAGGAAAGCACGCCGGTGCCCCGCACGCGGATCAATTGGCTGTCCGGAATGCGCTCATAGCCCTGGGTATCCAGATAGAGCAGATCATGCCAGGCGTCAAAGCAATAGAGGCTGCCGGGCAGATCGCCCATGTAATTGGCAAATTGATCGGCCAGGATGCTATCCGAAAGCACGAAGCATAAAACGGCCCGGGCGCTGCTTTCCACCGGAAAGGGAATGGCGTATACCAGCCCGCTGAGCGCGCTGATATCCTCCCTTGAGGTCAGGGGCCAGAGGGCGGGATCCCGCACGCCCTGCAAACGGGTATACAGGGCGGAAAGGGAAAGATTGTAATCCTGCAGATACCCCTGCTCATAGCGGCCGTAAAGCATGCGGCCCGAGGAGGAATAAATATGGTTATCGCCCTTGATATAAAAAAGCGCGGTGACTTCCGGGGTGATGCGCTCCTCCAGGGAAAGCAGCGCCGCGCAGAGACTATTGTCCGAAAGGGCGCGCACATGCCCCTCCGCATCCACCTCAATTTCATTTTCAATGGAAAAGGCGGTCTTGGCGGCATAATCCAGCCGCCCGATTAATGAGGAAATATTCTCGGCGGCGTAGGTAAAATTCTGAAGGGATACCCCATTGATATACTGCATGCCACTTTCCTGGGTGGAGGTATAAATGATGACGGAAAAAATCAGAATGGGAATCATCATCAGCAGCAGGGAATATACATAGCGGGATCGCATACTGGCCTTATGCAGCATCGGCGGGGTCACTCCTCCTGGAATTTGCTGGGGGAAAATCGATTGTTTTTCGTTTTCCATGGTTTGATTATAGCAAAAAGGCGATAAAAATGGCAAGTTGTTTGTGAAAACAAATCGGAAAACGCCAATTACATATCCCCTTTTGAGAAAAAACAACCCCCTGGAGCGCAAAGACAACTTGTGCTTTATGGCCAGATTATTATAAAATGAATCCAGCAAAACGCATTGAAGGAGGCGGCGGCGTGACCAGACAGCCCGTCATCAGCCATTACCGGCGGCTAACGCCGGGGCAGAGGATTGCCCGGGAATTTCAGAAAAACAAATTGATCTATCTGATGCTCCTTCCCGTGCTGGCGTATTATGTGCTATTCAAGTACGGCCCCATGATGAATATCGTGATCGCCTTTCAGGATTTCAAAATCTTCAAGGGCATCGGCGGCAGCAATTGGGTGGGGCTGAAAAATTTCGAAAAATTCTTCAGCCTCAAGGATTGCTGGCGGCTGATCCGCAATACCCTGCTGCTGAGCGTGTATTCGATTCTCTTTCATTTTCCCATTCCCATTATTCTGGCCCTGATGATCAATGAGCTGCGCCATCCCAGGGCCAAGCGCCTGGTGCAGACCGTCAGCTACATGCCCCATTTTATTTCGGTGGTGGTGGTCTGCTCCCTGATCCGCAATTTCTGCAGCGGCAGCGGCATCATCAACAGCGTCATTTCCGCCCTGAACCCCAATTGGTCTTCCCCCAATCTGCTCACCGTAACCGGCTATTACCGCACCATCCATATTCTTTCCTCCATGTGGCAGGAGGTGGGCTGGGATTCCATCATTTATCTGGCCGCCCTTTCGGGGATTGATCCGCAATTATATGAAGCGGCCTATATCGATGGGGCCAATAAATGGCAGCGCATCACCCGGGTCACGCTGCCCGGGCTGATGCCGGTCATTACGGTGCAGTTTATCATGCGCGTGGGCCGGGTGATGAGCGTGGGGTATGAAAAAATATTGCTTCTGTATAACCCCGGCATCTATGAAACGGCGGATGTGATTTCTACTTATATGTATCGCTACGGCCTGCTCAACGCCAATTACAGCGTGGGCGCGGCGGTGGGCATCTTCAATACCGTCATCAGCATCCTGATTCTGGTCAGCGTCAATACCATCTTCCGCCGCTTCACGGAAGACAGCCTGTGGTAAGGGGGCAAAGCACATGGCAATTGTTGAAAGAAAAACCGTGGGCGAAAGGGTCTTTAACTGGCTCAACGCCATCATCCTCGGGCTGCTGACCCTGATTTTCTTCTATCCCATGTGGCATTGCCTGATGGCCTCCTTTTCCGATCCCATCTCGCTGATTGGCTATAACGGCTTTATCTTCAAGCCCATGGGCTTCAGCCTGCAGGGGTATAAGACGGTGCTGCAGAACGCCAATATCTATACCGGCTATTATAATACGATGATTTATCTGGTGGGCGGCACGGCCATCAATCTGACGCTGACGGTGCTGGGGGCCTATGCCCTCTCCCGCAAGAGCCTGGCCCTGCGCACCCCCATCACCCTGCTGATCGTATTTACCATGTATATGGATTTCGGCCTGATCCCCGCCTTTCTCAACGTGCGCCAGCTGGGGCTGCATAATACCCGCCTGGCCATCATCCTGCCCGTGGCCATCAATACCTATAATCTGATCGTGATGCGCACCGGCTTTTCTGCCGTGCCCGCTTCCCTGGAGGAGAGCGCCAAGCTGGACGGGGCCAATGATTTCGTGATTCTCCTAAAAATCATGCTGCCGGTCTGCAAGGCAACGCTGGCGGTCATCGCCCTTTTCTATGCCGTGGGCCATTGGAACAGCTGGTTTTCCGCCTCCATCTATCTGCAGGATCGCGGCAAATTTCCCCTGCAGCTTTTCCTCCGGGAGATTCTCATCGCCAATTCCACCGCCAACACCGCCGGGGAAATCAGCTCGGTGGACGGGGTGCAGTTTCTGGATGAGCTGATCAAATACTGCTCCATCATCATTTCCACCGTGCCCATCCTGGTGGTGTATCCCTTCGTGCAGAAGTATTTCGTCACCGGCGTCATGGTCGGCTCGGTGAAGGAATGATTCCCCCTGTCTCGTTTAAGCGGATGCACTGATCCGCTTGGAGAATAAATATTTTTGAAAGGAGACCTACCCCACATGAAAAAGATCCTCGCACTGGTTCTCGTCCTGATGCTCCTGGTTCCCTCTGCGCTGGCGGCGGAAGAGTTGCCCGGCTACTACAAGCCCCCGGTTATGAATGAGGGCCAATACCCCATTGAGGGCGAAAGCCTCTCCCTGACCTACTGGATGCCCATCAATGCCGGCGCGGCCAATTTTATCCCCAGCTATGATGAAAACCCCTCCTACCAGCTGATTCAGCAGAATACCGGCGTGGATATTCAGTTTATCCACCCCGCCTCCGGCACCGAAAAGGAAACCTTCCAGCTGATGCTGGCCGGCGATCTGCCCGATATGATCCTGATGACCAGCGGCTCCTGGTATACCGGCGATCTGGCCGCCATGTATGAGGATGGCATCATCATCGATGTGCTGCCCTACCTGGAGGAATACGCGCCCCAGTACAAGAGCGTCATCGATCATGACGAGCTTTCCCAGGCCCAGTGCTATGCCGACGGCAAGGTGCTTGGCTTCTATAAGGTGACCCACGCCGATAAGATGCCCTATGTCCGCGTGAACACCAACAAGGATTGGCTGGATGAAATGGGCGTAGCCGAGCCCAAGACCATTGCCGAATACGAGGCCTATTTTGACTGGATTCTGGCCAACAAAGAGGGCGTGACCCCCCTCTTCGCCGGCTCCTTCTCCGGCAGCAGCGCCATGAGCCTGAATCTTTTCACCGGTGCCTTTGATTTCCTCTATGACTGGTTCGTAACCAAGGCCGATTCCACCAAGGCCGCCTACTGGGCCAATGCCCCCGAATACAAGGAATTCCTGACCCTGATGAACAGCTGGTACAACAAGGGCTATCTGGGCAAGGATTTCATGGGCACCACCATGACCGAGGCCCAGGCGCAGTTTGACGCCGGCAAGATCGGCTGCATCGTGGATTCCGTGGACGCCACCTATAGCCGCGTTCAGGAAAGCAGCCAGCTCTTCAACGTGACCAACCTGCCCTACATGCGCAAGGAAGCCGATTCCGTGCTGGGCTCCGGCCTGGCTGCCACCCCCGTGGGCGACGGCGGCGAATGGGTGACCGTCATCACCAGCGCCTGCAAGAATCCCGAATTGGCCGTGCAGTATCTGAACTACGGCTACACCTATGAAGGCTCCCTGATCTTCACCTTCGGCGTGGAGGGCACCCACTGGAACTGGGGCGAGGACGGCCTGCCCAAGTTCACCGATGAAATCCTCAATAATCCCAAGGGCATGACCATTTCCAATGTTTCCTACGCCCTTAAGATTCACTTCGGCGCCAAGTATTGCTATCCCGATGCCATCGGACATCCCGGCACCGCCTCCAATACCACCGCGCTGCGCATCCGCACCATGTGGAAGGATGATACCAACGAGCAGAACTGGCTGCAGATGCCGCCCATCAAGCTCACCGCCGAGGAATCCGCCGAGCGCAGTGAGCTGATGGCCCAGGTGGATACCTACGCCAAGGAAATGATGATCAAATTCATCACCGGCGCGGAATCCCTGGATACCTTTGATGCGTATGTGGAATCCGTTGAAGAATACGGCCTGACCCGCGCCATCGAAATCACCCAGGAGGCCCTGGATCGTTTCCTGGGCAAGTAATCCCTGACAAGCTGATGGATTCCCGAAAAACAATTCATCCCTGGGCCGCCTATGTCTCTTTGCCGGGGCGTAGGCGGCCCTTTCTCTCCACAACTGCAAGATTTATTAAGGAGGATACGCTCTATGGGTCTTCAGTTCCGCCAGGCCATGCCCATCGATGAAAAAATCCCCATGAAAACCGCCCCTGCCGCCTTTGAATACCGGGCGGAAATCCGCCTTCCCGCCGATGGCTTTGCCGGGCTGCATGTGGGGGCGGATGAGGCCGGAAACGGCTATGCCCTCCTGGCCAGCGCAGAGGAGCAATGCATCCATTTTATGCAGATCAGGCATAACGCGGTCTATCTGGATCGGGGCATGCGGCGCATCCCCCTGCAGGCGGATACCTGGTATCCCATCATGGCCCGCTATGACGGAAAAATTCTTCGCTTCTGGCTGAATGAAAATCCCCTGGATCAGGAGCCCTGGCCCAAATTTGAATTTGAGCTGCCGCTGGAGAGCCCCGCCGTGGGCCTGTCCCCAGGCCGCGGCGGCGCAGAATTCCGCGGCGAGGCGCTTTTGCCCTATGCACCCCCTGCTCCCCAGGGCAAAATGTATCAGAACCCCGTGCTGATCGGGGCCGATCCCGATATCCTCTATCATGCGGGCCGCTACTATATCTATAACCGCGTTCCCAATGATCCCCATTCCCTGGAGGATCAGTATCTCTTTAACGGCTCCGATCGGGCGCATATGGATGAGGCCGGGGATAAAAATGCCATTTTCCGGGTGGCCTGGTCTGAGGATCTGGTGAACTGGAGCCCCTTCACCCCCTGCCTCTACCGGGAAAAGGAGCTGGAGGGTGCCTTCTGCATGAGCCCCAATGTATTTGCCAAGGATGGCCTTTTCTATGTGCTGTTTGCGGGCGGGCGCTTCCAGGGCGAGGAGGATTTCCACATCTATTACGCCGTGGCTGAGCATCCCATGGGCCCCTTCCGGATGAAAACCACCCGCCCCATTCATTCCCACGTCACCGAAATCGGCGGCATGCCCTTTGTGGATGAGGATGGACAGGTCTACATCACCTATGTGCGCTTTGACCGGGGCAATCATATCTATCTCCAGCGTCTGCAGGTCGAAAACGGCCTGATCACCCCGGAGGAGGATACCCTGACGCATGTGCTGAGCCCCCGGGAGGATTATGAGGCCGATGAATATGGCCGGATCGTGGAGGGCGGCGTGATCATCCCCCATGGCGGCTATTATTACATGCTGTATGCCGACGGCCATTATCTGGGCCATTACGGCGAATCCTACGCCGTTTCCCGGAGCATCTTCGGCCCCTATGTGCGCTCCCGCTATAATCCCATCCTGCATCATCATTTTCTGGCGGATGGCACGGGGGACGGCATCGTAATTTACAGCGCCGACCGGAAGAAAATCTGCATGGGCTATCACCGGCATGTATCCCCCAGCGAGGTAGAGCCCCGGATGACCTGCATCGATCCCATGAAATTCGTGCCCGATCCCCTGGGCGGCCCAGATCTTCTGATGGTTCGCGGGCCCTCTACCGTGCCCCAGCCCCTGCCCTTTCAGGAATAACATCCATACAAAATAATCAGTTGGAGGAAAAACAGCATGGCCTTTCAGTGGAAAAATGCAAACGGAGCCTGGACGCTTTCCCATGATGAGGAGGATATTCTCTTCCTCCCCGCCCAGGAGGGCTGCCGGGATACCATCGAGGAAATAGCGCCGGGCGCATACAAATGGCTTCGCCGCTGCGCCCTGCCCGCAGCCGAAATGAAAATGACCCTCTGCCATGCCCGGCCCATGGGCTGGTGGATGGTGCCCGCCGTCAATTATAACGGCAATGGCTGGGGCAGCGGCGCGCAGTATTCCGGCTATGCCTTTGAGGGCGAGCCCTGGGTCTATGCCTGGCATCGGGTGGCCATTCCGGCCTGCAGCTATGTGGAGGCGGGCAAATGGGGCGTGGGCCTCTTTGGCGAAGAGGAGGGCGGCATGAGCGGCTCCCTGTGGGCAGAGGAGGGCATGGGCCGCCAGGCGCTGCTCTGGCCCGAAACGGAGGGCCCCAAGGTGCTTTTCAAGCGCTCCTGGAAGGAGGCCTATCGCGGCTCCATGGCGCCTAAATGCGAATTTGCCGCCATCATCAAGGTATCCCCCTGCAGGGCCCCCCGCCAGGGCTATCCCGAAATGCAGGATTTCGCCTGGAAATATTTTGAGCGGCCCATCCGCATGGAAAAAAGCCCCGAGGAAATCCGCCGTCTGGATCTGCTCTTCAATCGCCAGTGCTTCCTGCGCCGCTTTGATGGAACGGTGGGCTTCATCAACGGCCTGCACTGGGTGGAAAGCGAATACTGCTTCCGCAAGACCGAAACCTTTGAATGCGGCTGGTGCGGCCAGAATATTTCCCGGGCGTGCCATTTTTTGCAGGCCTATCTGGATACCGGCGATGCGCTGCTGAGGGATCAGGCCGTCCAGGTGCTGGATAGCTGGGTCAAATATGCCGTTTTGGATAACGGGCTGATGATCGTCAAGCTGCTCTGCGATCCCAAGAATGTGGATTCCATCGTCAATGGCGATATTCCCATTGAGCTGGATGCCTGCAATCTGGGCACCGCCGCCACCTATTTCTTTAAGGCCCATCATCTGGCCGGGGAATGCGGCCTTAACAAGCCCGAATACCTGAAAACTGCCCTGGGCCTCTGCGATTTTGCCCTGCGCACCCAGCGGGAAAGCGGCGAATTCGCCAAGGCCTGGTTCATCGATGGCACCGTTTCCTCCGCCCATGGCAGCGTCGGCGTATTCTATACCCTGCCCCTCTTTGATGCCTACGCGGTCACCGGCCAAAAGAAATATCTGGATGCCGCCCTTTCCTCCCTCGCTTTCTATTACGGCGAATTCCATGCCTCCGGCTTTACCACCGCCGGGGCCCTGGATTCCTACTGCATCGATAAGGAATCCGCCGCGCCGCTGATCCGGGCCTGCCTGATGGCCTATCATGCCGTCGGAGATAAGAAATATATCGTCTGGGCCGAGGAGGTGGGCCATTACCTCAATACCTGGATGTGGCATTATACCACCCGCTTCCCCGAGGGCTCCATGGCCAGGGAAATCGGCTATGATACCTACGGCGGCACCGCCGTTTCCGCCGCCCACAACGCCCAGGATCCCTACGGCGTCTATTATGTGCCCGAATATCTGGAGCTTGCCCATCTGACCGGGAACGAAATCTGGCGCAGCCGGGCCCGTGCCCTTTGGTATAACGGCCAGCAGCTGCTTTCCGATGGCACGCTGGTGATCCGGGGCCGGGTGCGCCCTGCGGGCAGCCAGGATGAATCCGTGCGCCATACCCGCTGGGGCCGCACCGATAACCGCTATTTCGTTTCCTCCGAATGGCTCATTAACTGGCCCGGCACCTTCCGCCAGGTCACCCTGGATCTGGTAAAGGATTGGGATCAATTGCGCTGAAGCACAGCCGCAGAAAGGAAGAAAAAAATGATCAATTATCAATGGAAGACCGCCGGGGACGGCCTGCATCTATCGGCAGAGGGCAGAGAAATCTGCCTGCTGCCCGCCATGGAGGGCTGCAGGGATTCCCTGGAGCCCCTGGGCGAGGGGGCCTGGCGCTGGACGCGGAAAAGCGATGCGCCCGTAAACCGCATGAACATGCAGGTGAGCCATACGCAGAAACTCACCTACTGGCAGGTGCCCTCCGTCAATTACAACGGCAATGGCTGGGGCCGGGGCGCGCAGTATACCGGCTTTGGCTGCGATGGCGAAAGCTGGACGTATGCCTGGCATCGGGTGGCCGTGCCCGCCTGCACCTATGCCGAGGCCGGGGCTTATTCCGTCAGCCTCTTTGGCGAGGAAAAGGGCGGCATGAGCTGCGCCATCTGGGAGGAGGAGGGCTGCGCCCGGCAGGCGCTGCTCTGGCCCGAGGCAGAGGGCCCCAAGGTGCTTTCCAAGCGCTGCTGGCTGGAGCGCTTTCAGGGCGAGATGGCGCCCTGCGATACCTTTGCCGCCATCCTCTTTATCCATCCCGTGGAAAAAGCCGGAAAGGGCTACGGGGCCATGCTGGATTTTGCCTGGACGCTCTTTGCGCGCCCGGTCAAAATGCCCTGGCAGCCCGAGGAGCTGATTAAGCTGGATACCACCTTTTTCCGCTCCATGTGGCAGAAAAGAAGCGATGGGCTGACGGGCTTTTCCATGTGCCTGCACTGGAATGAGGAAAGAAGCCAGTTCCTCCGCAAGGAGGAATTGCAGATCGGCTGGGTGGGCCAGAATGCCTCTCTGGTCTGCACGCTGCTGCGGGAATACATAAAGAGCGGGGATACCGATCTGCGGGACAAGGCCATTTCTGCCCTGGATACCTGGGTGAAATATGCGCGTCTGCCCAACGGCCTGTTCTTTGTCAGCCTGATCGCCCCGCCCGAGCATCTGGATTCCATCGATAACGGCACCATCCCCACAGAGCTGGATGCCTGCAATCTGGGCACCGGCGCGCTGTATCTGCTTAAGGCCGCGCCCCTGGCAGAAAAGGCGGGCGTGCCCCGGCCCGAATATACCCAAATGGGCCTTGCCTTCTGCGATTTTGCCCTCCGCGCCCAGAAGGAAACCGGCGAATTTGCCAAATCCTATTTCATTGATGGCTCCATCGATAATCCCCATGGCTCGGTGGGCGCGTTTATGCTGCTGCCTCTTCTGGAGGCCTGGCGGCAGACCGGGAAGCAGGAATATCTGTCCGGCGCGCTCCGGGGCTTTGCCTTCTACAATGATGAATTCCAGAAAAACGGCTTTACCACCGCCGGGGCCCTGGATTCCTACTGCATCGATAAGGAATCCGCCGCGCCGCTGATCCGGGCCGCGCTGGAAATCTATCACGCCACCGGCGATAAAAAATACATCGCCGATGCAGAGGATATCGCCCATTATCTGGATACCTGGACCTGGCATTATTCCATCGAATTTTCCCAGGGCAGCCCCGCCCGGCTTATGGGCTATGACGCCTATGGCGCCACCTCCGTTTCCGCCGCCCATAACGCCCTGGATCCCTACGCGCTCTATTATGTGCCCGAATATCTGGAGCTTGCCCATCTGACCGGAAAGGATATCTGGCGCAGCCGCGCCCGGGCCATGTGGTATAACGGTATCCAGCGTATCTCTGACGGCAGCCTGGTCATCGAGGGCCGGGTGCGCCCCTACGGCAGCCAGGATGAATCCGTCCGCCATACCCGCTGGGGCCGTACCGACCGCCGCTATCATGTCACCAGCGGTAATCTGGTCTGCTGGATGGGCGCTTTCCGCCAGGTGGCCCTGGATCGAATCCAGGATTGGACTCCCCTCCGCTGAGGAAATGGGGAAACGGGGGAACGGGGAGAATAATTGCGGGAGGATGCTTTTGCGTCAAAAGCACCCTCCCGCACCCTCCCGAAAACCGGCTCTGGATGGTTCATGGAGGGTTTCTGCCAAATTGAATGCCAGTGAAGCAAAGGGAAACAAGGTGTAAAGAATAGAGCAGCAATACTCTCACCAAACGCAGAAGCATTGCTGCTGTTTTCTTTGTATTGCTATTCTTTTTTTGCTGATCTGGCATTCAATCTGGCAGGATTCACCCATGTTCCATCCAGAGCTGGTTTTCGGAGGGGGCGCGGGGGAACCACTTTTGACTCAAAAGTGGTTTCCCCGCAGATATTTTCCCCCGTTTCCCCGTCCCCCCGTCCCCGATTGTGTTAAAAATGCATTTTTTGGTGTGAGAACTTGCAGAACGTCGTTCCTATGCTATAATGGAGGCAAACAGTTCAACGACAGGAGGTTATCCCATGAAAAAGCGCATGTTTGCCATGCTGGCGGCCCTTATTCTGCTGCTTTCGTTCTCTTCCGCGGCCTCTGCCGCCACGTTCATTTCCATTGCCACGGGCGGCACCTCGGGCACCTATTATCCCCTGGGCGGGGACATTGCCAATCTTTTCAACACCACGATTGACGGCGTGAAGGCCTCTGCCCAGGCCACGGGCGGCTCGGCCGATAATCTGCGTTTGATTGACGCGGGCGATGCCGAAATGGGCACCGTGCAGAACGATGTTTCCATCTACGCCTACACCGGCGCAGATTCCTTTAAGGAGGAGCAGATCACCAGCTTCAGCGTGGTGGCCTCTCTTTACGCCGAATATGTGCAATTGGTGGTGCGGGCCGATTCGGATATCCGCTGCATTTCCGATCTTCGGGGCAAGACCGTTTCCATCGGCGCTGCCGGTTCCGGCGTGGCCACCAATGCCGTGCATGTGCTGGAAGCGGCGGGCATGACGGTAGAGGATATCAACGCCCAGTATCTGAGCTTCTCCGAATCCGGGGACGGGCTGAAGAACAAGCAGATTGACGCCGCCTTCATCTGCGCCGGCATTCCCAACGCCGCCATCACCGAATTGGCCAGCACCACGGGCGTGCGGCTGATTTCACTGAGCGAGGAAGAGGTGGCCCGGCTGACCGCCGCCCATCCCACCTATGCCAATCTGACGCTGCCCGCCAGCGTATACGGCCTGGAGGAGGATACCAACTGCATCGCCATCACGGCGCTGCTGGTATGCACCAATGAACTGGATGAGGAATTGGTCTATCAGATGACCAAGGCGCTCTTTGAGCAGGAAAATATCCTCACCCATGCCAAGGCCGCCGAGATCACCCTGGATACCGCCTTCTCCGGCGTGGGCGAATTGCCCTTCCATCCCGGCGCCGTCCGCTATTATCAGGAAAAGGGCCTGATGGACGCCGAGGGCAGGATCATCACCCAATAAAAGCGCCCTCCGCATACATCCATGCAGGACGGCCCCCCGCCGCCCTGCTCCTTTCTTTCTTCCCGCATTTTTTGCAAAAGGCGGGAGCAAGCGCGCATTCATCATCAAAGGAGGAATCCGCATGCAGCAAGCCCCCATGGATTCAGCTGCCGCAACTGCGGCCGAGGTTCAGGCCGTTATGGAAAAATACGACCGGGAATCCGTCACCAGAAATTATACCAGCTGGATCAAATGGCTGGTTTTCGGCGTAAGCATTCTTTTTTCGCTGGTGCAATTATATGCCGCCTTTACGGGCCGGGTAGCCGCCACCCAGCTGCGCCCGCTGCATCTGGGCTTTGTGATGACCCTGGTTTTTCTGATTTACCCGGTCACCAAGGACTCCCGCCGGGATCGGCTGCCCATTTATGATGCGATTCTGGCCGCCCTGGCCATGGGCGTATGCCTGTATATCGCCCTTCAGCATGTGGAATTGGCCCAGCGCATCAACAAAAATACCGATCTGGATATTTATGTGGGCGCGCTGCTGATTCTGCTGCTCTTCGAATGCTGCCGCCGGGTGGTGGGCCTGCCCATCATGGTGGTGGCGCTGGTATTCCTGCTCTATGCCTATTTCGGCCGCTATATGCCCGGGGATCTGATGCACCGGGGCTTTTCCATCCGCCGCATCATCACCCAATTGGTCTATACCACCGAGGGCATCATGGGCACGCCGCTGGGCGCATCCTCCACCTTCATTTTCCTCTTTGTGCTTTTCGGCGCATTCCTGGAGCGCACGGAGGTGGGCAATTTCTTTATCGATTTTGCCAATTCCATCGCCGGGCATAAGCGGGGCGGCCCCGCCAAGGTGGCGGTGCTGGCCAGCGCCCTGGAGGGCACCGTATCGGGCAGCTCCGTGGCCAATACGGTGGGCTCCGGCTCCTTCACCATTCCCATGATGAAGCGCCTGGGCTACCGCAAGGAATTCGCCGCCGCAGTAGAGGCCGCCGCCTCGACCGGCGGGCAGATCATGCCCCCCGTCATGGGTGCAGCCGCCTTCCTGATGGCCGAATCCGTGGGCGTTCCCTATATGGAGGTGGTCAAGGCCGCACTGATTCCCGCCATTCTCTATTTCGTGGGCATCTATATCATCATTGAGCTGGAGGCCCGCAAATTCGGCCTGGAGGGCATGGATAAGGGGCTGCTGCCCAAATTCCTGCCCCTGATCAGGAAAAACGGCTATCTGATCCTGCCGCTGATTGTGATCATCGCTTTCCTTTCCATCGGCTATACCCCCATTTTCTCCGCCCTGGTGGGCATTGCCTCCTGCGTGCTGTGCGATCTCATCCGCCATATCATCATCGGCGTTACGGGGGCGCTGGAGGCCCGCCGCGAGCGGAAGGAAAAGGCATCCGCCGCGAAAATCGCAGGCGATGTGGCGGTCAAAACGGCGGCAGATGTGGTTTTCTCCCTGGATAAGGGGGCAAGGAATGTGCTGGGCGTGGCGGTGGCCTGCGGCATGGCGGGCATCATCGTGGGCATGATCACCCTGACCGGCATCGGGCTTACCCTGGGCAACAGCCTGACCGCCCTGGCCGGGGGCAACGCCTATCTGACCCTGATTTTCACCATGCTGGCCTCCATCATCCTGGGCATGGGCGTGCCCACCACCGCCAATTATCTGATCACCTCCACCATCATGGCCGGAACCGTCATGAAGGTGGTGGGCTGCGATATGCTGGCGGCCCATATGTTCGTTTTCTATTTCGGCATCATCGCCGATATTACGCCGCCGGTGGCCCTGGCGGCCATGGCGGGGGCGGCCATCGCCAAGAGCGATCCCTTCCGCACCGGCCTCAACGCCGTCAAATTGGCCATTGCCGCCTTCATCGTGCCCTTCATCTTTGTATTCAATAATAAGATGCTGCTCATTGGGGCCCAGTGGTATGATGTGGTGCAGATCACCGTCACCTCCGTTATCGGCATGATCGGCGTGGCCGCCGCGCTGGAGGGCTATCTCACCCGGCACGCCCATCTGCTGCAGCGGCTGCTTTTCCTGGCGGGCGGGCTTTTGCTGATCGAGCCGGGGCTGACCACCGATATTATCGGCATTCTGCTGGTGGCCGTGGCCTATATCTGGCAGGCCGCGGAGAATAAGCGCCTGAGCGGGCGGATGGAGCCCTCCTTCGATCTGTATAAGGATATGCCCCTGGGCAAGCGCATCGGCTTCGTTCTTTCCGAATCCTTCGTGATGCTGGGCCGGCTCTTTAAGGGCAATGCCCGGTAAATTATCCCCTTGAGGCAAAAAGCAGGGCCCCTCCTCCTCCCGGCAGACGGGAAGACGAGGGGCCCTTTTCGCGCCCGGAAGGGAAGCGGGCATCAGAGGGAATCGGCAGGCAGGGCGGGCTTTTTTCTGAAATACCGCATGCAGCCCGCCAGTAGCGCCGCCCCCATGATCGGGAAAGCAGCGGTCAGGAGCATGCCGGTTTTCAGCCCCAGCTGCTCCGCCGTCAGGCCCATTTCCGCGCCCATAGCCGGGGCCCAGGCGCTCTCGGCAACGGTATCCACCACAATGCCCAATAGCTGCGGGGCCACCGAGGCCCCCAGATCGCCCCCCGCCGCCATCAGCGCGTATACGGCCACCCCCATGCCCGGCAGCTTTTCCTCCATCATAATCAGCGTGCCCGGCCAGAGCATGGCGGTAAAGAGCCCGGTCAGAATGCAGGCGATAAAGGAAAGCACCGTGCTGGAGGAAAGCCCCACGATCAGATAGCAGGCCGCCGCCCCCAGCATGCCAATCATCAGCACCCGCATGATATTTTTCCCATACCTGGCATAGCCGATCCGGGCCAGCCCCAGCAGGATGGCAAACATGGCCATGCCCAGAATATCCCCCAGGGTCTTATCGACCTGCAGGGCGGTTTCGATATAGCTGGAAATCCAGTTGGACATGGCGTTTTCCGCGCAGCTGCCAAAGAAAATGCAGCCCAGGCAGAGCATCAGGCCCACCGCCCGCCTGCCCGTGCCCTTTGCGCCCTCGCTTGCCGGGGCGGCCTGCATTTCCGGCATGGGCGAGCGGGCAAACATCACGGCGGAAATCACCGGCAGCAGCGCCCAGAAAAGGGTCAGAAGCATCCAGTTTTCCATGCCGAAAAGCCGCAGGAAAAGCGTGCTGATCACCACCACCGTAAACACGCCGAAGGCATACAGGGAATGCAGCATGCTCATATCCTTCTGGGGATTTTCCGAGGGAATGGCGGCAATGGTGGGGCTGAGCAGCACCTCCGAAAGCCCGGCCGCCAGGGAAAAGATGATCGTGCCCGCCACCAGGCCGATATACGCCTGCTGCGGGAAAAGCAGCGGGGCCAGGGCATAGATCGTCAGGCCCAGCGAGGTAATCAGCGGCATGACCCGCACAACCTTGCCGATATTGAATTTCTTTGAAAACAGCGTAAAGACCAGATCCACCCCCAGCTGGGTGCAGAAATTGATCAGCACCAGCGTGCCCAGCAGGGTATAGGAAATGTGATAGAGATCCTGCAGCGCCGCAAAGAGAAGCGGCGGCAGACTAAAAACGGAGGACATGGTAAAATAGGCGGTGTAGCAGGCCAGCCTGGTGCGTTTGAAGCGCGCGGCATCTGTGTTCATTCTCTCTTCCCCCTGTTTTTCCCTGATGGATTCTCTGCCCCTATTCCCGGACATGCCTTTCCCCCGGGGCAGCGAAACCTATTATATCACAAACCTGCCCGCCGCCGCATCTGTTTTTGCCCATTTCTGTCTCCCATCGCAGAAAAAATTTCATTATCGTCCCTCCTTTCCTCCCCCTTCCGATTTTTTCCTTGACAATTTCCCGGGAAAATCGTATGATAAGCGGTAGATGCCGGGAAAGGGAGAGTATTCCGAAGGGCGTGTCCTCAGAGAGCCGCAGGCGGTGGGAAGCGGCGGCACAGCGCGGAAGAACATGGCCCTGGAGCATGCATGGGCAAGCACGTTCAGCCCATGCCGGGCGGCCCCGATACAGGCCCAATGAAGGCGCATGAAGGAATTGATGCGCAAAATCAGGGTGGTACCGCGTAAAGAGATTTGCGCCCCTGCGTCGGAAAGGATGCAGGGGCTTTTCCGTGCATTCGAAGAAAACGAAAAGAATCGGGAGGGGAAAACACCTATGTGCCAAAGCTGCGAAAAAAAGCCCTATTACATTACCACGCCCATCTACTATCCCTCGGGCAACATGCACATCGGCCATACCTATACCACCGTGGCCGCCGATACCATGACCCGCTTCAAGCGGCTGACCGGCTATGACGCCTATTTCCTCACCGGCACCGATGAGCATGGCCAGAAAATCGAGCAGAAGGCCGCCGCCGCCGGGGTCAGCCCCAAGGAATATGTGGATCAGATCGTGGCCAATACCAAGGAATTGTGGAAACTGATGAACATCGAATACGATGATTTCATCCGCACCACCGATGAGCGCCACGAAAAAATCGTGCAGAAAATCTTTCGCAAATTCTACGATCAGGATGACATCTACAAGGCCACCTATGAGGGCCAGTACTGCACCCCCTGCGAATCCTTCTGGACCACCAGCCAGCTGGTGGAAAAGGACGGCATGAAGGTCTGCCCCGATTGCGGACGGCCCACCGAATTGATGCGCGAGGAAAGCTATTTCTTCCGGATGAGCAAATATCAGGATTGGCTGATCGATTATATCGAATCCCATCCCGATTTCATTCAGCCCGCCAGCCGCGCCAATGAAATGATCAATAATTTCCTCAAGCCCGGCCTGCAGGATCTCTGCGTTTCCCGCACCAGCTTCAAATGGGGCGTGCAGGTGGATTTTGATCCCCAGCATGTGGTCTATGTCTGGATCGACGCCCTTTCCAATTATATTACCGCCCTGGGCTACGGCACCGAGCATGACGAGCTGATGCAGAAATACTGGCCCGCCAACGTGCATCTGGTGGGCAAGGAAATCGTGCGCTTCCATACCATCTACTGGCCCATCATGCTCCATGCCCTGGGGCTGGAATTGCCCAAGCAGGTCTTTGCCCATGGCTGGCTGCTCTTTGGCAATGATAAAATGAGCAAATCCAAGGGCAATGTGCAGTATCCCCAGCCCATCGTGGCCCGCTACGGCGCGGATGCCCTGCGCTATTATCTCCTGCGCGAAATGCCCTTCGGCGCCGACGGCAATTATTCCAACGAGGCCTTCCTGACCCGCATGAATGCAGATCTGGCCAACGATCTGGGCAATCTGGTATCCCGCACGGTGGCCATGATCGAAAAATATTTTGACGGCGTGCTGCCCGCCTGGACGGATGCCGTGGATGAAGCGGTGGACGCCCCCCTGCGGGAGCATTGCGCCGCCCTGCCCCGCCTGGTGGAGGAGCAGATGGATAAGCTGCAGTACAGCCAGGCCCTTGCCGAAATCTGGAAGGTCATCGGCGAATGCAATAAATACATCGATCTTACCCAGCCCTGGGTGCTGGGCAAGGAGGAAAGCAAGCGGGATCGGCTGGCCAATGTGATGCTGATGCTGGCGGAATGCGTGCGGTTTGTGGCGGTGCTGATTGCGCCCTTCATGCCCAATACCCCCGCCCGGATCTTTGCGCAGCTGGGCGTGACGGATGAAGGGCTCAAGGACTGGGAATCCCTGCAGCGCTTTGGCAATCTGCCCGCGGGCATCCGCGTATGCAAGGGCGAGGCCCTCTTCCCCCGGATTGATATCAAGAAGGAATTGGAAGCGCTGGAGCCCAAGGAAGAAAAGAAGCAGGAAAAGGAAGCCGCCAAGGCCGAAAAGAAGGAGCAGAAAAAGGAGCAGAAGGCCGAAAAGAAGGCCGAGCTGCCCGAGGGCTGCATTTCCTTTGGCGATTTTGAAAAGATCCAATTGCGGGTGGCCCGGGTATGCGCCTGCGAGCGGGTGGCCAAGAGCGAAAAGCTGCTGAAATTCGATCTGGATCTGGGCAGCGAGCATCGCACCGTGCTTTCCGGCATCGCCAAATTCCATACCCCGGAGGAATTGGTGGGCAAGAATCTGATTCTGCTGGCCAATCTTGCGCCCCGGAAAATCATGGGCATCGAAAGCCAGGGCATGCTGCTCTCCGCCGTGCAGACCCACGAGGACGGCAGCGAAAGCCTGAAGGTGCTTATGGCCGATCCCTCCATGCCCGCAGGCGCGGAAATCGGCTGAGAAGCAAAAGTCATCTGATCAAAGCAGATATTCAAGGGGCTGGCGTCCATGCGTCAGCCCCTCTTTCAAAGGAGCGTTGCATATGGAGTATTCCCTGGAAGGATTGATCGCCGCGGCCCAGGAAATCGGCCTTGCAGAGGCTGCGCGCCGGGGCGAAATGAAAAACAGCGGCCTGACAAGGGAGGAAATTGACCGCAGGATGGCGGATGCGCTTCAGGTAATGCGCCAGAGCGCGGAAAAGGGCTTTGACGCCCAGCTGAAATCCATGAGCGGCATGACCGGGGGCCAGGCCGCCAGGATGTATGCGGCCGTGGAAAAGGGGGCCACCTCGGGCGGGCGCTATCTGGGCCGGGCGGCGGCCCGGGCGCTGGCCATTGCGGAATGCAATGCGGCCATGGGCAAAATCGTCGCGGCCCCCACCGCCGGGGCCTGCGGCATTCTGCCGGCGGCGCTGCTGACGCTGCAGGAGGAATATTCCCTGCCCGATTCCGCCCTGGTGGAGGGGCTATTGGTGGCGGCGGCGGTGGGCCAGGTAATCGCCGTGCGGGCCAGCATTTCCGGGGCCCAGGGCGGCTGCCAGGCGGAATGCGGCTCGGCAGCCGCCATGGCGGCGGCGGCGCTTACCTATCTGCGGGGCGGCAGCCCCCGGCAGAGCGCCGATGCCTGCGCCTTTGCGCTGATGAATGTGATGGGCCTGATCTGTGATCCCGTGGGCGGGCTGGTGGAGGTACCCTGCGTATACCGCAATGCCTCCGGGGTGGCCGGGGCCTTCATTGCCGCCGATCTGGCGCTGGCGGGCATTCCCTGCCCGCTGAAGCCCGATGAGGTCATCGACGCCATGAAGACCGTGGGCGAGCAATTGCCCCCCTCGCTCCGGGAAACGGGCGAGGGCGGCTGCGCCGGTTGTCCCTCCGGCTGCCAGCTTAAATAAGCCGCAGCAGCATACAAAAAAGGCCTTTCGCCGTCCGTTTGGGCAGCGAAGGGCCTTTTCCGTGGGCTGTTTACCGCCAGAAATTGGTCAGCACCTTGGGATTATCGGGATGCGGCAGGCCGTTTTCCCGGCCCAGCGCGATGCATTTGAGCAGCCAGGCCATATTATCGGCCAGGTTTTTCATGGTCATCAGGCCCTCCTCATCCATTTCCACCTGCTCGGGCTGCGCGCCGAAAACCTGATTCCAGTAGGTGGAGGATACGATGGGCATGGAGCTGATGGAAAAATACTTATTGATCACATCAAAAGAGGCGGTGCAGCCTGCGCGCCGGGCGCTCAGCACAGCGGCGGCGGGCTTATAGCGGAAATTCTGGGAATAGGCATAGAAGGCCCGATCCATCACCGAAAGCAGCCGCCCGCTGGGATGGGCATAATAGACGGGCGAGCCGAAAACAAAGCCGTCAAATTCCGCAGCCCTGCGGCCGATTTCGCTGGCAATATCCTGATGCACGCAGCCCTCGCCCGTTTTGCGGCAGCAGCGGCAGGCGGTGCAATCCAGAATGGGCTGATTGCCGATGAAGATGGTTTCGGTTTCAATTCCCTGGGCGTTTAATTGCTCTGCGATCTGGCGCAGGGCGCGGGCCGTGCAGCCCTGATTCCGGGAGCTTCCGTTCACCAGCATGACCTTCATAGATCCTACCTCCTTGCGTTTATGCCATCAGGGCCTTCAGGGCCTGGGTCAGGGCGGCGTTCAGCTGCCGGGCCGCCTCCTCGGTTTCGCCCCGGGCGGCGATATACAATTTGATCTTGGGCTCGGTGCCGCTGGGCCGCACGCAGACCCAGCTGCCCCCCGCGATTTCAAAATACAGCACATTGGCCCGGGGAAAATCCAGGGGCGTGCTGACGCCGTTTTCCAGCCGGATGCCCCGGTTAAAATCCCGGACGGCGGAAACGGCATGGCCGGCCAGCTGGGTCGGGGGATTCTGCTGCAGGGCCTGCATCATGGCCTGCATCTTTTCCACCCCATCCTTGCCGGGCAGCACGATGGAAACGCCCGTTTCGATGAAATAGCCGTATTTTTTGTAGAGGGCCTGCAGCGCGTCATAG
Source organism: uncultured Oscillospiraceae bacterium (assembly GCA_964549135.1). Taxonomy (GTDB): domain Bacteria; phylum Bacillota; class Clostridia; order Christensenellales; family Aristaeellaceae; genus RUG563. The sequence continues at coordinate 24,641 of CAZJUJ010000019.1, forward strand.
AGGGTTTCGCCCCGTTCCATACAGGCACAGGCCGCCTCGCAGAGCAGCAGCGAGGCATTCACCCCATCCTTATCCCGTACGCTGACGCCGGAAAGATAGCCGTAGCTTTCCTCAAAGCCGAACAGGAAGGTATGCTCCCCGGTTTCCTCAAACTGCTGGATTTTTTCGCCGATGAATTTAAAGCCGGTCAGCACATCATACAGCGCCACGCCGTAATCCTGGCAGATTTTCCGGGCCAGCTCGGTGGATACCACCGATTTGACCGCCGCGCCGTTCTGAGGCAGCCGCCCCCCAGCCTTCAGGCTGCCCAGAATATGGGAAAGCATCAGGCAGGCGATCTGATTGCCGGTCAGGGTATGGAAATTGCCCTCCCCATCCCGAACGGCGGCCCCCAGCCGATCGCAATCCGGATCGGTGCCGAAAACCACGGTGGCCCCCACCCTGTTGGCCAGGGGGATGGCGTATTGGAAGGCGGCGGGATCCTCGGGATTGGGGGCGGTAACGGTGGGGAAGCGGCCATCGGGGGCCTCCTGCTCCGGAACGACGGAAACATTGGTAATGCCCAGCTCCCTCAGCAGCCTTCTGACCGGCACATTGCCCGAGCCATGCAGGGGCGTATAGACGATATTCAATTCCCCGCCCCGCTTTTTCAGCAGCTCGGGGCGCAGGGACAGGCCCTTGACCATTTCGATGTAGGCATCATCCACCTCGCGGCTGCCGATGATCTTGAGCAGGCCCTTTTCCAGGGCCTCCTTTTCCGCCATGGGCACGCATTCCCCATAGGAAAGGGCGCGGATGCAGCGCGTCACCGCATCGGCGGCCTCGGGCGAAAGCTGCGCGCCATCGGGGCCGTACACCTTGTAGCCATTATACTGGGGGGGATTATGGCTGGCGGTAATGACCACGCCTGCCGCCGTGCCCAGATGCCGCACCGCAAAGGAAAGAATGGGCACGGGCCGCAGCGCATCAAACAGATAGGCCTTTACCCCCGCCGCCGCCAGGGTCAGCGCCGTTTCCCGGGCGAAAACATCGCTCTTGATCCGGCTGTCATAGGCGATGACCACGCCCTGCTCCGCCGCGCCCTGCGCCAATAGATACCGGGCCAGGCCCATGGTGGCCCTGCGGACATTATAGACGTTCATGCGGTTGGTGCCCATGCCCAGCACGCCCCGAAGGCCCGCCGTGCCAAAGGCCAGCTCGGTATAGAATCGATCCTCTATTTCCTTTTCATCCTGCGCAATGGATGTTAATTCGGCCACGGTTTCCGCATCCTGGGCAAATTCCGTCAGCCATTTCTGATATTCCTCGCGGTAACTCATCTGCATTCATCCCCCTTTGGATTCGATTGCCATTCCTTCTCTTATTATAAGGCTTTTGCCGCATTTTCGCAAGGGGCAGATCGGAAGGGCCCGCCCTGCATTCTATGATACGGGTGCATGCGGCATGCCTGGGGCGCACCGCCCCTCGTCCTTTTTCATAGCATGAAAAGGAGGGGGCGAGGAAAGTGAAAACATGGGTGGCGGATGCGCAGCGGGGACTGATGCTGCTGGAGGGCAGCATCTGCAGGCATTTGGGCCCGCCCGGCTGCGCGCTGTGCGCGGGCAATGGACGGGTTTACTGCGCCGGAGAGGCACGCTGCGGCTGCTTTGACCGCAGAACGGGGGCCGCGCTGTTTGATTTTCCGCTGCCGGGCGGGGTATGCGCCCTGGGCGCAGCGGGGGATAAAATCTGCGCCCTCTCCTCGGATGCCGACAGCATCAGCGCCTTCCGCGCCCAAAGCGGCGAATTGCTCTTCAGCGCCCCGGCGGGGGTCTATCCCCGGGATTTTTCCGTCAGCCCCTGCGGCCGGTATCTGGCGGTGGCGGGCGGCGCGGCGGGGGAAATTCTGCTGTATGATGATATGCTGCAGTGCCGTCTGCGCTGCCGCACGGCGGGCATTGCCTGCGGCGTGGCGTTTCTGCCCCGGGCGCTGGCGGCGCTGTGCGCGGTGGGCGAGGGAGAATTATCCGCCCGGCTTATGCTGATTAGCCCCCGGGGCGTGGCGGAGGAGGCCTTTTTCTGCCCCCTTCCGCCCTGCGCCCTGTGTGCCCTGCCCGGAGGCCAATGCCTCATCGGCTGCCACGGGGCGGTCTATTGCCTGCGCCCGGATGGAAAAATCGTGCCGCGCCTTTCCTGCGCCTATCCCGCCCGGATTCGCCCGGGCCGGGGCAGCGCCCTCATCTGCGATTCCTGGCAGGGCGAAATCCTCCTTCCGGACGGCAGCTGCCTGTACCGGGGCGGCGAGCCCGCTGATGCGCTGGTATACTGAAGAAAAAGTGGGGATGCGCGCTTCTTTGCGGATAAAAAGCGAGAGCGATGTGGGGATTAAATCCCACAAGGCTCCCGATTGCTTCCGTTATTCGAATAGAATGGTCATGCCCTGCTCCCAGGGGGCGCGCATGGTCAGCCGCAGGGCGCGCTGCCCGGTCATGGGGTCAATGATGCCCACGGCAATGCGGTATCCGCTGCCTTCCTTTTCAAGCCCCGGGGTTTCAAGCAGCACCGAGGCGGAAATCTCCGCGCCGGGCAGCACATGGCTCAGCTCGATATCCATCGCCGCCGTTTCCCTGATCTGCCCCTGCCCGTCCAGCACATAGATTTCCACCGGCCAATCCCAGTAAAGCGGCGCAATGCCCGCATTTTCCCAGACAAGGGAAAGCCGCGTGCCCGCTCCCTCCCCGGTAAGCTCAGCCTGAGAGATAAAGAGCCGATATCCCATATGCCTCAGCAGCGCCTCATAGCCCTCCCGGTATTTGGTGCTGGCAATCTTGGGGCCCAGGAAGGTGGTATGGGAGCGCTCCAGCATGGAAAGGGTCTGCTCCAGCCGATCGGTGAGCATGCTCTTCATGGAAAAGGAGCTGGTCAATTCGCCCCCCGAGGGCGCGGTTTTCCAGAAATCGGGCATGGGCACAAGAGCATCCTTTTCCCTGGCCTGCCCATAATCGCCGCCCTCCTCAATCCATAAAAGCCATTCCTCCGTATCCTCGGCATGCCCGGCCATATCATTAAACAGGCCCAGCCCGTATTCCTGCGCGGCGCGGAAGGGGCGGCGCATCAGGATTTTCGCCTGGGGAAAGGCGGAAAGCCAGGGCGTGATATACGAAAGGCGAACGCTCTCCTCCGGGATCCGGGGCAGGCCCGCCTCATACAGCACATGCCATTCGCCCCAATGCCCCAGGCTGCCCAATTCCACATAGCTGATCAGGGTATCCCCGCCGTATTCCTCCCCCAGGGCGGCAACGGCCCGGGCGTGATATTCGATAAAGAGCGGGTTTCCGTAATCGGGGGAATAGCCCTTGCCGTAGGAAGTATTATACCACTGGCCATCCCCCGTTTCCTCATACAGCCAATCGGGGATATCCATATGGCGCGTTTCCCCCGGCACATCGCATACGAAGCGCAGCACCACATGCTTGCCCTCCGCACGCCAGCGCGCCAATTGATTCTCCCGGGTGATTTCGTCAAAGGCGTATACGCCCTTTTCCGGCTCCAATTCCCGCCAGGTAATATCCACATAGACCAGGGTAATATCCGCATCCAGGCTTTCATTCTGGGCAGGGGGGGCATAGCCCATGAGGGGATTGCCGATGATCCCGTCATCCCTTTCATAGGTGCGGTTCATGGCCCTTCCCTCCCCGGGAAGCAGGGAGAAGGTCATCGCCAGCAGCACCGCCAGGGCGGGCAGCAGCCGCAGCCACGCCGCTTTTCCTCTTTTTTCTTTATCCATGATATTCTCCATTATACTGAATCATCGTCACATCCGCCACCCCGGGCACGGCGCGGATTTTTTCCAGGAAGGCCGATTCATCCCTGCGGCAGAAAAGCTCCACCGCCATTTCGGTGCTTTCGCCCCTGAGGGTCTTGGATTTAACGCAGTATTTGATTCTGCCCAGGCTGCGGATGATTTCATCCCCGGCGGCATCCCCCTGATAATGGGCGATCAGCACATATACGCGCTTTCCCTTATCCTTGCCGCTGAAAAGAAGCACCAGCAGAAACATTACAAGGGCCGCGCCCAGCGCCAATACCACCATATTGGCCCCCACGGCGATGCCGGTGGTAATCGACCAGAAAAGATACAACAGATCCAAAGGATCCTTAATGGCGGTGCGGAAGCGCACAATGGAAAGCGCGCCCACCATGCCCAGAGAAATGACCACATTGCTGCTGATGGCCACGGTGACCATGCTGGTCAGCACCGTCATGCCCACCAGCGTCATGCCAAAGGTTTTGGAATAGACCACGCCGCTGTAGAATTTCCTGTAGATCAGGAAAATCACGCTGCCCATCGCCAGCGCGATCAGCAGCACCAGCACCAGATTGACCACATCCATCTGGGCAAACATCCCCGATTCCAGAACGGAATTTTTGATGACATCCTTTGCGCTCATTTGTGTTTCGCTCCCTCCGTTTTGCAATAGTATTCAAAGCCGTTCAGATAGCCCGTCTGCTGGCAGCAGAGCAGGAATTTGGATGCCGCGGTGAATTCCGCCGCCTGGGGCGGCAGGGCCTGGCGGAGCAGCTGGGGCAGAAATTCGGTGAATTTTACCTCCAGAATCATCTGATCCTGCGCCAGGGCGGGCAGACAGGCCAGCGCCGGATCAAAGGGGTTCCGGCTGCCCACGGCGGCGCGCAGATTGGCATCAAAGGTGATGCGCACCGTGCCCTCCTCCATGATCCAGGCCTCTCTTTCGTAATCCACAATCACCCGGGGCCGCAGCACATGGCTTACGCATTCCACATAGAATTCCCGGCAGAGATTATCGGGCCGCTGAAGAAGAAAGCCATATTCCCCCGCCAGAATTTTTTCCGCTTCCTCCCGGCTGATTTCCGCGCTTTCCTTGAGGATATAGCTGCCGAATTTCTTTTTTCTTTCCAGGCGGATCAGTGAATCGCTGTCGTTATAGAAGCGGATGCGCCATTTCTTTCTGCACAGCACCCCATCCTCCTTTTCCGTCTGGGCAGAATGCCAGAAATCATCGAAATACAGGCTGCGGATCTTGTAGCCCCCGGGCCGGGCATGGGGATCGGCCTGCAGCAGGGGCTTAAGCCGCTGGCGCAGAAGCGCCGCTTCGCCCGGACTGATCAGATATTTCCATTCATTGCGGTAAGGCGCGTTACAATCCATAGTCTTCCACCTCGATAATTCTATCCTCCAGCAGATAGAAGCAGCACATACCGTAGGCCTTGCCGTCATTGGTCACATAATAGTCAAAGGCATCCTGGGTATAGCCCGAGGCATTCCGGGCGCTCACCCGGACGAAATACTGCCCCGGCTCGGTAATCACGGCCTCGGTCCAGGGCAAAACCAGCCCCTCCCTGGCGCAGAGAACCTCCTGAAACTGATAATCCCGGGCCACGGCAAAGGAATAGGTAATATCCTCCCCGTCAAAATCGTAGGCGGCCTCCCAGCTGAAATAAACGCTGCCATCCGCCTGGGCATCCGGCACATCGATATAGAAGGGCATGGGGCTTTCCCAGCTTTTCAGATACAGCTGATAATTCACCTCTACCTCCCCTGCGCTTTCGGCAAGCAGCATCTCATAGACTTCGGGGTCAATATCCGCATACGCAATATCCGGATAGGAATACAGATAGGGGAGAACGACCTCCGCATAGCTTTCCATCATGGCGCTGAGCTTTTCCTCCGTCAGCATTGCATAGAGATCCTCCACCGCCGCATCCAGCGCCTCCCGGAAGACGGCGGATTTCAGCAGCCGCTGGAAAAGCACATTGCACCAATAGTTGCTGACGCCGGTTTCCCAGCTGCCCTGATCCGATTCCTCATTCAGCGCGAATTCATGCCGCATCAGCACCTCGTCATGATCCCAGGAGATCAGATACCATTTTTCGCTGTTCAGCGGGCTGTAGAGATAGAAATTCCGGTTCTGGGTATCCGCATTGCCCATCAGAATCTGAAACGCCATCCAGTAGGCCACATTTTCCTTATCAAAATAGGTTTCCAGCAGATCCTCCGGGGTAACCAGCATGCTGTTGACCGCATCCAGCATGCGGATCAGCTTGCTGTGATCCTTGCTTCCCTTGATCTCCAGCCGCTCGCTGAACGCCTTTTCATCATACAAAGGATCGCTGGTCAACCGGATGACATCCTCATGGCGGAAAAATTCAAAGGAATTGATTTTGTAAAGCTGCCCGTTTTCATCCAGGCCATGGCTGCGCATGGCCCGGCCGTTCAATTGCTCCACCTGGGTATAGAGGCCGTAATCCTCAAATTCATCCGGGTTTTCCCCCGTCATATCCCGCACATAGAGATGCACAAACTGGGTGCGGAGGGAGAGAAGCTGGGGAATTTCCTCCAATAGATCATAGGCCAGCTTCGTGCGGAAGCGGAGGCCATCGCCCTCATGCTTATTCAGGGCGATGGTGCGCTGATCATTCCACAGGCCCTTGCCCTTCTTGATTTCGATTTTGTAATTCTTCTGGAAATTGCGGCTCGAGATCTGGCCCCGAACCTGCACAGTGGCATTGGGCACCTTTTCCCCATAGCCCAGTTCCCCGGGCAGCGGGCCGTTTTCATCCCCTACCTGCAAAAGCCCGGCGATCTGATACCGCTCCACCCCCATTTCCTCATAATCATAGACCGAATAGGCGTTGATTTCGGCCCAGCTATGATCGGTGTTTTCGGCGGTATTGCCCCGGCTGACCGTCAGATACATGGTCACCACGCTGGTATCGTCATCCCGCTCATAGAGCGCATCCCGATCCCGCAGATGCATATCGGAAAGCCCGGGCTTTTCGGCCTTGATCACGCTTTCCGGCTGGGCCGCGGTCAAGGCGGCGTTTTCCTCCGCAGTCCAATCGGTTTCCACCCAGATCAGCCCCGCCAGCAGCAGCACCGCCGCCGCAGCCAGAAGCAGCTTTGGAAATGTTTTCATGCTCTGTTTACACCCCCGTTTTCCTTTCGAGCAGCAGGGCCAGATGGGTAAAGAGCCCCTGCCGATCATTTTCCACAATAGGCTGGCGGCCCAGAATATGATAGGGCAGCCGCCGGACAAACCAATTGAGCCGCAGCATACTGAATAGATAAAACACCGCCGCGCCGATCAAAAAGCCCAGCCCGTAATAGATTCTGGGAAGGGGCAGCAGCAGCGCCGTCATCCCCGTGGCCATCAGCGCAAACGCCCCGGTACACCATAGCGCACCCCGGTAATCCGTAAAATAGAGCAACAGCAGCATCTGGGTATTGGCAATGGCATACAGGCCATAGCCGATGCAGAGCGTGCGGAAATACCCGTGCATCAGATCGGTAAAGCCCAGGGGCAGCCAGTTCAGCACCATCCTGCCCAGCGCCAGGGCCAGGGCGGTGGCGCATAATTGCTTGATGGCGGTATAGAGCAATTGGGTGCGCAGCACCTCCAGCATTTCCTCCTGGCTCTTGAGAATCTCCCCCACGCTGCCCTTTTCCTGATACAGATCGCAGTAACGGCGGTAATGGGGATAGAAGCTGACCTCCACCGAAACCACGAAATTGACGGTGGTAATCAGAATGGTGAGAAACGCCGTCAGCGCCGGCACATCATGCAGCGGAGAATTGTAAAAAAGGCCCTGCACCCGCTCCCCTATGGGCCCAAACCACAGAACAATCAGATGCCCAAACAGCCCGATATTCACCAGCAGGCCGGAAAAAGCCAGGGACGGAAACCGATCCACCCAGCGGAGAAAAAGCCAGGGGCTGGCATCGCCCGAGGGAAAGAAGCGATGCAGCAGCACCATTTCCCAGCAGAGCATCACCCCATACCCCGTGCAGACCGAAAGCAGCACGGCCTCCGCCGCAGCATGCCCGCCGGACAGAAGCAGAAAGCACATCAGCAGCGAAACCACCGCCGCCGCTGCAAAGGCGCATAACAGCCCCCGGTAGCTTTTGATGGCATTCAGATAATGCATGGCATTCCAGGCAGCCAGCATTTCGCCAAAGAGCATCAGGCACAGCAGCGCCTGCAGGGGCGTAATCCCGGAAAAGGCCAGAAAAATGCCATAGCCGATGCAGCCAATCGTCAGAAGCAGGGCAGAGGAGCCATAGAAGGAGGGCATAATGGCCCCTTCCTTCCCCTCAAAGAGCATATCCGCAATAAAGCGGGTAACGATCATGGAAAGAAAGCTGGCGATCAGCAGCGAAAACAGCAGGGAATAGGTGATCATGCCCACAGCCAATTCCCGCTGCTGCTGCGCCATCCCAAAGCCATTGCACAGAAGCATCACGCCCAGCAGCATGCACGCCCCCAGCAGCATGGGCCCCGCCGTAATCACCCCTGCATAGCCATAGGCCCGGAGAGAGGCCATGATGCCCCTTTTTTCAAACAGCTTTTTCAGCTCAAACCCGATGCCCGCCATGGCCCGCTTCCACCTCCCTATACAGCGCCCGGTAGCTTTCCATCATGGTTTCCAGGCGATAATACCGCTTCATCCGCTGCTGCCCGGCCTCGCCCATCTCCCAGCGCCGCTGCGGATCACGGCACATTTTTTCCATGGCCTCGGCCAGGCTGCTCCGGTTCATGGGCGGCACGCAATAGCCCGCCGGCCCCAGGGTATCCCCTGCTGCCGCATCGCCCAGCAGCAGCATCCGGCAGCTGCCCACATCGGTGGCAACGCAGGGCCGATGGGCGGCCAGGGATTCCAGCACGGAAAGGGGCTGCCCCTCGGAAATACTGGTCAGCAGCGTAAAATCCAGCTTTTCCATATAGGAAACCGTATCCACCCGCCCGGCAAAGATCACCCGATCCAGTTTCAGCTGCCGGGCCAGATCATAGCATTCCTCCGCATATTCCGGATCGTCCGCCCCGCCCAGGATATGCAGCCGCACCCGGGGCATGCGGGCGCTCAATTCATAAAAGGCGTAGAGCATGGTTTTCAGATCCTTGATGGGCGCAAAGCGCACCAGCGCGCCGATATCGATCCAGCCATCCTCCTTTTTCGGCGGGATGGCGGCCAGGCGCTCATAGGGAATGCCGTTGGGGATCACCCGGCATTTTTCCTGCCTGCAGCCCAATTCCACCTGAATCTGCATGGCGCTGGCAAAGAGGCTGGTCACCCGGAGGGCGCGGCTGTAAATCACATCGGAAAGCATATAGAAAAAGCGAATCCAGCGCTTCTTAAAGGAGGGAAGCACCCATTTGGCGCGGATGATTTCCTCCTCCCTCTCCCGGGAATAGATGCCATGCTCGGTCAGCAGCAAGGGCTTCTTATACAGATAGCTGCCCAGAGCGGCCAATAGCCCCCCGTAGCCCGTGCAGATGGCATGATAGCAATCGGCCCGGGGCGCCGGGCTGCTCAGCAGATACAGCGTGGGCAGAAGCATGGAGCGAATGGTATGGAAGGTATCGGCAAAGGCGGCGTGGGGATACTGCTCCCGGCAGAGCCGGGTGAGCATTTCCAGAAAGGCCTCGCTTTTCAGGAAGGAAACGGGATTGAGCCGCTTTCTCTGGTATAATTCGAATAATACCTCCCAATCAGGATGGCCGCATTCGATCAATTCCCCCAGTGCCTGCTGCTCCGCCTCCGAAAAGCGATGGCGCATCCTGCCGCCCTCCCGCATGCGCAGGGCGTCATCCAGAAAAACCTCCTGCACCTCCACCACATTCCCGGGCAGGGAATAGACGAATTTGCCCCGATCCTCCGCCCGAGCCCCAATCACCCACAGCACAAATTCATGCTCCGGCATGTTCTGGATCACCTGATGCATCCAGGCGGATACGCCCCCGTACACATAGGGATAGCTGCCCTCCAGAACCAAGCAGATTCTCATTTTCTCACCTGCCCCATGTAATGATTACGGTTTCCTCCTCCGCCCTGAGCAGATACAGGCTGTCATCCAGCTGCGTCAGCGCGCCGCCCCGGGCCTTCGGCTCTTCCTTGCCCTCCAGCCGCATCAGGAAATACGCTTCATCCACAAAATTGCCAAGCTTCAATTCCAGCCCGTTTTCCAGGAGATTTCGCTCCACCGTAAGGCCGCTGAAGCGCTGAACCGCGCCGGAAAAATCCGTGCCGGTCACGCTGCGCAGGGGCGGCGCGGCGGTAAAGAGCCAGTCCATGTAATCGTCCAGCCGTTCCCGCAGTTCCTCCCAGGTGTACTGGCCTCTGCGCTCCTCATCCAATAGATCGTCGGGATGCATAAAATGGCTGTTGACAAAATGCATGTTCAGTTCGGAAAGCGCCGTCAAAAGATCATCCTCCGGAAGCAGCGTGCCCGAAATAACCCGGGGCTGCTCCACCACGCCATCCTCCGCCACGCCGTATTCCTGGGTATAGGCAAAATCCCCCTCGCAGTACACGCTGGCAATGGTATGAATCTGCGGAAAGCAGGCACCCAGCATGGCCCGGCCCTCGGCGGAAAGCACATTGGAGGGCGGCACATACACCATTTCCGTTACCTCGGGGAATAGCCCCGTCACAAAGCGGATCAGCTCGCTGACCGTCGTCTTCATGGCCTCCTCATTCTCCCAGGTGTAGTAGGGAAGTATATCCTCATAATCCGTATTGCCCAGGCACAGGGGCTGATGATTATAGCCATGCAGGCCGATTTCCCCGCCCCGCTGCAGCAGCAGATTGCCGAAATAGCGATGATTGCCGTCCTGAATGCCCGTCACAAGGGAGCCATCCGTCTGATCATCATAGCTTTCAATGACCACGGCGGTATAGCGCACGCCGTATTTTTCCGCCAGGCGCAGCATATCGGGCATCCAGATATTGGTATAGAATTCTTCGATGGTCATATTGTATTCGGCCCGGATATTGGAGGAATCCCCCGAGGGCACAGGCGAGGGGAAATCATCCAGATAGAAGGCGGAGGCATTGATGACCGGATAGGCAAATACATCCTCCAGCAGGGAATAGCAGGCCGCATAAATGCCCCGGGTCGGCTTATCCAATTGCCCCATATTGACCACCACAAAGCGGCCCTCGCCATAGGCATTGCGCCAGATCAGGGGGCAATGCCCCGCGTCATCCTCCCAGGCGATCAATTCCGCCCCGGGCCGCAGATTGACCCGCAGCGCCGAGGCATAGCCATTGGGAATGAACCAGCTGCCCTCGCCCCCCAGAAGAAAGGAATCGGCAAAGCGGATGCTGTCCACATATTCATAATCATAGGTGGCCGCCGCAATGCCCACCTTCTGCTCCAGCAGGGAAAAGACGGGCTCCCGAACCACGGGCAGCGCCAGCATGGCCCGGCCGCCCGCATACACCCAATCGGCAAAGGAAAGCACCCATTCCCCCAAAGGCTCCAATTCGCTCAGCAGCACCAGCACCGTCCGGAAGGGGGCAAGGGACGGCACCGCCTGCTTGCTGATATCCACCCATTGGCAGCCCACCTTCATATCCAGAAACATCTGCCGAAACTGCTTTTCCGCCGCCAGGCTGGAGGCGGAGCGGCTATCCAGAAGCACCAGGCATTCCGCCGCCTGGGCGGCATAGGCATCCTGAGATCGCACCACCTGATCATCCGAAAGGAGAGAGATGCTCCCCCCGAATACCTCATAGCGCACCCCCGAGCGCTCGGCAAACAGCACCGCCGCCATCGCCAGATAAACGCAGAGAACGACGGCCATGCCCCGGCACGCAAACCCTCTCCGCTTCATGCCGTTTCCGCCCCCTTTTCCCGGGCCGCGCCGCGCCCGGCAAAGAAATCAAGCCTTTTGCGGCTTTCGGCGCCAAGATAGATTTCGCCCCGCTCAATTTTCTCCACTACGGCCCGCACCTGCGCGCCATCCCCCTGCCCGGCGGCATATTCCAGCCGGGTCATCAGCGTCTTTTCCTCCCGGGGCCATTGCCTTTCCATTTTTTCCAGGGTTATTTCAGCCAGGGCGCTTTCCCCCAGCCGAATCTGCTGATCGGCCAGCCGGGCGTGGTTTTCAAGGGTCGGCTCCCATTCCAGGCGCTCTGAAAGCAGCAAGGCGTATTGCCGGCGCTGCACCTGCTCCATCTGCCCCTGGGCCAGATGCATTTCCAAATATTCCCCCAGAAAATCGCAGTAGCGGCAGAGCGGCTCCCGCTGCTCCGGCTGGGCGGAATAGGCCCGCTCCAATTGCTGCAGAGTAAAATCATATTCCCGGGCCAATTCAGCCATGGCCGTGGTGGCGTAATGCACCACCTCGCCATCCTCATTGGCAATGGCCTCGTTCAGCAGCGGATAATAATCCTCCGGGTTTTCATACAGCACATCCAGCATCATGCTGCGGCGCAGGCCGGCATCATTCAGCACCAGCGCCTCCTGAAGGGGCACCACGCTTTTCTGCAGATTCATTTCCTCCGTCATCTGCCCCTGCCCGTCTTCCTCCCTGCCCTGCATTTCCTTATGCTTCGCATCCGCCCCGCCCTCCAGATGGGCGATATGCAGAAAATGATACAAAAGAATGCAAAGCCCGCCCCACAGGGGCACAAACAGCGCCAGCGGCAGCATAAAACCCCGGGCCCTGATCAGATGCAGACGGATGCCCAGATACAGCGCCGCGCAGCCCGCCAGATGCAGGCCCAGGAGCAGGAGCAGAATCGTGCTTTCCGGCATTGCCATTCCTCTTTCCGTTCAGTTCATTTCCTCCGGCTCCATCCGGCAGCAGGAGATGCCCGCCTGGGAGAGGCGGTTTATTATCACGGGCAGGCTCTGCTCGGCTGCCTGGGCCAGGATAAGATACATTTGCCCGTCCCGGGCAATGCCCGCGGTATCGCAAAAGCGCACGCGCTGCCTGAGCAGATGATCCATTTCCTGCATCGTTTTCCCCTGGCCATCCAAACGCACCACAAGATGCCTTGCAATCCTCTGCTCCGCCATTTTCCTTTCCAGCGCCAGCGCCTTTTCAAAATATTCCTCCGTCAGGATCCGGGTGCCGGGAAGGCATTGCGTTTCCCTGAGCGCCGGCTGGTATTCCATGGTATGCCTCAGGGCCGAGCCAATCAGCCCGCAGAGAATGCGGAAAAGATTCATATAATGCAGCGACATCTGATCAAAACTGGCCTGTTTAAGCATCACCAGGATTTTCAGCCGCCCCTCATGCAGAATCCCGGCGGCATACATCGGCATATTTTCCGCCATGCGGGTATTGGCAAATACCTCTCCTCGTTCCACTGCCGAGAGCATTTCCCCGCCCTTTTCCAGCGCCAGAGAGGCGGGCAGTCCGGCGGCAATCCGGCTGGAGGCGGCAATCAGCCGCCCATAGCGGCCCTCCCCGGCGATGGAATAGAGCGCAACGCTCTGATTTTCCATATTCCTTTCCAGAATATCCACCGCCTGGATAAAAACCTCCCTTTCCAGAGGAACATCCAATTGCTGGGTGATATGATAAATCTTGCCGAAGCTATCCTTGCTGCCGATAATCTGCTTTTTGTATTCCCGCTTATCCTGGCGCACATCCTGATACATATCCTGGGCAAAGCGCAGCTTTTCCTTCAGCTGCTCGTTTTCCTCCTGCATGAAGCGGATTTTATCCCGGTCAATCAGCCGCAGATAGCCGCAGACCGCGCCCACAATAAAATAGACGATAAAGGGTACCCAATTGGCGGGATGATAAAACAGCGTCTGCCAATCCATCCCCTGCACCTGATAGGCATACAGCAGCAGCCCGGAAGCGGCAGCAGCCGCCATAAGGCCCATTTTCATCCCATAAACCGAGGCCATGAGCAGTACCAGCAGCAGCCGAAAATCAATGAGGGCAAGCTGCGTCTGCCAATTGGAAAGCTGCCCGCACAGCAGCGCAAGCCCTGCCGCCAGCATAAGTTCCAGCAGCATAAGCGGCTTCCTATGGCGGCTGCGCGTCTGGGAGAGCCGCGCAAGCAGGGGGAGGCTGGGGGTCTTGCCCTGACGATAGCGAGCCTCGATGGCAGGCAGTTCATTCAGCGGCGAATAGCGCGGGAACCAGCCATAGCGGCTGCGCAGCGCCCGGTCATCCGCCTGTACCCGGCTGATTTTGCCCCCGGTGCGATAGGAAAAGCGCCAGGCGGGATGCACCTTCTTGAGCGCCGCCTCCAAATCGGCAAAGGTATGGCCAAAGCAATCCGGCACATGCGCTTCGCCGCTTTCCCCCGGCCAATCATCCGTCATCCGCTGCAGCAGCAGGGAAAGATCCTCCATGGCCATGAAGCAGGCGCTCTGCCCCGGGGCCTCCTGAAAATCAAAGGCGCCCCTGCGCTCCAGCGCGGAAAGCATGCGATGAAAATAATCCTTTTCCCAGCCGGCGGAATAGAGATAGAGGCAATGCACCAGCTGCAATTGAATTGTATCCCCCGCCAGACGCCGGCAAAGCAGCCGGGCCGCCTGGGAGAGGGGATCCTCCTCCTCCAGCGCGGGGCCATCCAGATAGATCACGCGCTGGGGCGCATGCGCCCTGCAGGCCTCCATCAGCCCGCTCAGCCGCTCGATTTCCCCCCGCTCCCGGGTATGAAAGCTGAGCCGATTGGAAAAGGCGATGATATAATCCAGATCATCCTCCTCCAGCAGCCGGTCATAATCGATATTCCCGGGCGAAATGACCGTGATGCCCTTTTTCCGGCTGCTTTTCAGCCCGGTTTCCCCGGCCAGCAGCACCCGGCAGCCGGGAAAGGTCTGGCCCAGCCATCCCGCCGTGATGCAGCCGATATTGCCCGTCAGTAGAATTCTCATCGTGTTACCCTGCCGTTCTCATGCTTCTCCTGTATTATCGCGCGGCCCCTGTTTATACGCCGCCTATTATATTATAACAATAATGTGCGCCGCGCTCAAGGCTTCGCAAAAAAATTCACAGTTTTCTTCCCGGCAGCCGGGCATAAAAAAAGCCCCCGGGCGCTGGGCAGCGCGCCGGGGAGCCCTGCATCCGGGCACAGGACGGAAATCAAATCACATTTCTTCTTCGCAGATGGGAATCATGCCCTCAAAGGAGAGGATATACTGCCGGGCGGCCCGCTTCATCGCGTCCATAAATTCCTCTCCGGTGGGATCATAAACGCCCACGGTATAGAGCCCCGCCCGGGCGGCAGCCTGAATCGCGCCGGGATTATCATCAAAAAATGCGGTGCGCGCCGACATGGCCCCCATCCGCGATACGGCCTCCAGATAGATCTGCGGCTGGGATTTGGTCAGGCCAAAATCATCGCAGCTCCAGATATGCGCAAAGAAATGGGCAATCCCATTGCGCTGCAGGCAGGGATCCAGCATACGGTGAGGGCTGGCGGTCAGAATATTCAGGCTGCAATGCCGCGCCCGGAGCGCCTCCAGATAGGATACAACCCCGGGCTTCAGCGGAATTTCATCCCGGTATTTGGGCAGGGCGTAGGCATTCATTTCCTCCAGCATCCGCTCGATGCCCCAGGGCACGCCCAGTTTCTCCTGAAAATAGCGGGCCGTGCCCAGATCGCCCAGGGGCGTAATCCGCCGGATCACATCGGCGGGATAGGGGGTTTTTGTGATTTTAAGAATACGCAGCATTTTTTCCGCCCAGACGGGCATGGAATCAGCCAGCGTGCCGTCAAAATCGAAAAGATAGGCAAAGGGCGGCAAAACGGCATTCCCTCCTTCAGGCCTCAAACAAATCAATCAGATACCGGCCGATCCGGGCGGCATAGCGCAGCGCATCGGGCAAAAGCGCCTCGGGCAGCCTGCGCAGATAGCCAAACACCTCAAAGGTCAGTTCGCCCGTATATCCCGTTTCCTTCAGCGCAGCCATGATTTTTTCCCAGTTCAGCCATCCCGAATAGGGCAGGGTATGCCGATCCCCCAGATAATCGCTGTCCTGAATATGCAGCCCCTGCAGCAGCCCCGGGGCCATGGCGCGGATAAAATCCTCCGGCTCGCTGCCGGTAATGGCGGCATGCCCCACATCGATGCAGGCCACAAACCAGGGGGAATCCAGCTTCTGGATAAACGCGCTCAGCGCCTTGCCAGAGGCCAGCACGCCATGATGGGTTCTGCGTTTTTCATCCCACCGAAACAGATTTTCCACCGCCACCCGAATGCCGAATTTCCGGCAATAGGGCTCCAGGCTGCGGTAATAGGCCAGATTGATTTCCTCGGCATCCAGCTTCGTTTCCTCCGGCGGCACCATCAGCGCATGCACCACAATCTGCTCCGCCCCCAGGATGGAGGCCGCCTCCACGGCGCGCACAAGCTGCCGATAATGCGGGTTGCCAAGCTCCGTTTTCTCCTGATAATCTGCCCAGAAGGGCGCATGGGCCTGATTGCAGCGCAGCCCGTTTTTCTCCATAACCGCCCGGATTTTCCGGGCATAGGCCTGATATTCCTCCCCCAGCGCCGGGGAGCCCTCCGCCTGCCAGTAGAAGGAATAATCCACGCAGTCAAAGCCCGCCCGGGCAATCAGCTCCATGGCCCCTTCATCGCCCAGCTTTTCCCGCAGGGCAAAGGTTTCGATCGATAATTTCATGGCGCATTTCCTTTCTTTCCATCGTGTCATATAGACATCCCGCGCCATTATAGCAGAATCCCATCGGGAATTCAATCAATCGCCCAGACCCCCCGGACGGCATTTTCATATCCATGCCTCCTCACCAAATCCAAAGCATCAGGCCGCTGCTGAGAAAGCCCGCCGCAATCGCAAAGGGAAGAACGGGCAGGCATACCTTCACATGAAACCATTTTTGATGATATTCCCTTTCCATATGCTCCGTTCCTGGGAGTCGCACACGCTTAATGTTGGCAAACAGCACCCAATCCAGAAAGAAGGTATCCCAGGCAAACACGCAGAGCATATAGACCCAGCTAAGCCCCACGCCCTGCCAGAAGGTTTCTGCCCCCGCCTGATGCAGCATCCACGCAAACAGGAACAGGAAAACAGCCATGGCAAGCAGCTTTTTCAATATCATCAGCTTTGTCAGCTTTTCTTTTGTGGCCTCCTTGCGCTGGGAGCGGTAGTATTCCGCCTGAATCTCCGGGGGATAATCGCTGATAAAGGTCAGGGGATTGATGAGCAGCATCCCGAATACCAGTACGGTGAAGCCAAGGAGCATGACGGCGATCTCAGCAACAATAACAGAAATACGCATAATTGCTTATTTCCTCCCCACCAGCAGTGTCGAGCCTTGCAGCATCAGGCGGCTCGCTTCTTTCTTCGTCATAAACATCCCGTCAGTGGTGTCGATCATGCGAACCTCCGCATAGCCCATCTCCCGGAGCTTTTGGCAGAATGCCTCCATATCGCCGTAGCGGTTTTTACCCATGAGGTCGTGGATGGCAAAAGTACCGCCTTTTTTCAGGGTACGCAGGGTTTCCAGCAAAAGCATCTGTTTTTCCACACCTGAGATGTTGTGGTAGACATAGTTGCTGGTGACGGCATCGAAAGTTTCATCGGCAAAGGGAAGTTTGGTTGCGTCGGCTTTTTGAAACTCCGTGTTGCTGACCCCTTCCGCTTTCGCATTGCTCC